>NZ_JBSTYP010000025.1:0-75012 GCF_054052405.1 Aeromonas aquatilis
GCCCCGGGGGGGGGGGGGGGGGGGCCCCGCCCCCGGCGGGGCGGGGGGGCGCGGGGGGGGGGGGCCCCCCCCCCCGAGCCCCAGACTGTTCTCCAGCTACTGGACCGAGGCGGGTCGCCTGCCGACATGGCTCAAGCCCTACCAGACTCCCGGCTTTTTCGAGCATCTGCTGGGCAAGGAGGACAAACACTTTCTGGTAGCCCGTCACCCCTCTGGCGAGGGGCTGCTCTATCTGGTGTTCAACGACGATGCCGACGACTACCTCGATCCCTATGAAGACAAGCTGCGCACCGCAACCTGGCTGATCGGGCTGGTGCTACTGCTCAGTTCGCTGGGCTTCGGTATCTGGCTGGTGCGCCATATCACAGGGCCGCTGCAACGGCTGCAACAGAGGGTCGCCCACCTCACCCCGGATCAGGCGGATTTCGAGCCCGACGCCCCCTGGCAGGAGCTGCGGGATATCGAGCTGGCGCTGCTGGCCGGCAAGCAGGAGGTGAGCGCAGTGTTCGCTCGCGAGCAGGAGTTCAGCCGCTTCGCCAGCCACGAGCTGCGCACCCCCAACATGGTGATCCAGGGCTCGGCGGCCCTGCTCGGCAAGGTGACGGACTTGCCCGCACCGGCCGCCCGCGCCACCACCCGCATCCGCGCCGCCGCCGACGAGATGGCGCTGCTCACCGAGACCTTCCTGCTGCTGGGCCGCAAGGAGGCGGTGGAGCGGCCGCTGCAGCAGGTGACCCCGCTGATCCGTCAGGAGCTGGCCCGCCTCGCTCCGCTGTTGCAGCGGGAGGCCCTCGATATCCGGCTTAATCTGGACGAGAGCAGCGAAGTAAACGCCCCCCTCTCCCTGCTCGCCATCGCCCTCGGCAACCTGCTGAAAAATGCCCTGAGCTATGCCGAGGGACATATCGACATCGAGCTCTGTGGCCCGGTACTCACCATCAGCAACCCGACGGCAGCTGCACCGGATCAGATCCTCGGCTACGGCTGTGGCCTCACCATCATTCAGCGCATCTGCGAGAAGCTGGGCTGGCAGATCGACACCCGGCTCGAGGATGGCGTATTTAGCGCCCGGCTGGCGATGATCACTGCCGAACAGTTCCCTCTCCCTTTGGGAGAGGGCTAGGGTGAGGGAACTGCGGCACCAGCCAGATAGCAACAAGGCGCCCGAGGGCGCCCTGTTTTTATCTGACGGCTGCAAGCCCGCGGTTCACTCCGCCGGTTTGTTCTTGCGGCTCGCCTTGAGTTCGAGGAACTCGATGATCTTGCCGGCCACATCCTTGCCGGAGGCGGCTTCCACCCCTTGCAATCCGGGGGAGGAGTTGACCTCCAGCACCAGCGGACCACGGGCGCTGCGCAGGATATCCACCCCCGCCACATCCAGCCCCATGATCTTGGCGGCCTGCACGGCGGTAGCCCGCTCTTCCGGAGTGATCTTGATCGCCTCGGCGGTGCCGCCACGGTGCAGGTTGGAGCGAAACTCCCCCGGCTGGGCCTGACGGCGCATGGCGGCAACCACCTTGCCGTTGACCACCAGACAGCGGATATCAGCGCCATTGGCCTCGCGGATATACTCCTGCACCAGAATGTTGTTGTTGGTCTGGATAAAGGCTTCGATCACGCTCTCGGCGGCTTTCTGGGTCTCGCAGAGCACCACGCCAATCCCCTGGGTTCCCTCCAGCAGCTTCACCACCAGCGGCGCCCCGCCTACCATGGTGATGAGGTCGGGCACATCGTGGGTGCTGTGGGCATAACCTGTGATGGGCAACCCAACCCCGTGACGGGAGAGCAGCTGCATCGCCCGCAGCTTGTCGCGGGAACGGCTGATGGCCACCGAGCTGTTGAGGGCCATGGTGTTCATCATCTCGAACTGGCGCAGCACGGCGGTACCGTAGGCGGTAATGCTGGCCCCGATCCGCGGGATCACGGCGTCATAGCTTCCCAGCTCCCCACCCTCGTAGTGAATGGAGGGGTTGTGGGAAGCGATATTCATATAGCAGCGCAGGGTGTCGAGCACCTCTACCTGATGACCGCGCGCCTGTGCCACCTCGACCAGACGGCGGGTGGAGTAGTTTTTCGGCTCACGGGATAAAATGGCAATCTTCATGGAAATGACAGACCTGATAATCGGGCTGGAGAGTATAAAGTGCCACGGAGTGCTGACAACGCCAATCCTTTCCCCTCACCATTCGCCTTTTTGCAATCACCCTCCTGAAGGAGTCAATGAGGCCCGCGTAACTGCTGTTGCAGGGTGAGCAACAGGGTGACCTCTTGCAACCGGCGCGCCGTGGCCCCGCGCCACCCCTCAACAGGCAGGGGGGCCAGCAGGGTTTGCGCGATGCAATCGCGATAGAGGGGTCCCTCATGTTGCCACTGCAGCACCCCTGCCGCCCCGAGCTCGCTCTGGCCGCCATCGTTATTGGCTCCGGACTGGTAATAGCGCAGCCACTCCAGATTGCCGCAGCGAAACAGTTCAACACGCCGCCCATCCTTGAGGTGCAGCACCAGACCCTTGCGCTCGATACCCGGCCCGGCGTACTTGTCGAGCCAGAGGGTCAGGGGAACGCCGCAGGCGTCGCCACGCAGGCAGGCACGCCCCTCAGCGCTCTCCAGATCGCCACGAGCAATGGGCTGACCAAGCCGATCGACCACCCCCTCTGCGACCAGCGTCAGCCGGTCATCACCGCCGAGGGCGACCAGCAGCTCGCGGATCATCGCCAGCAAGTGGGTGCCGATATCGAGGATCACCCCGTCCGGGTGACGCAATACCCGCTGATCCGGCTCGCCGGTGGCGAAGTTGAGGGCATAGGGACGCCCCTCGCCATCAATGCCGCACGGCTCCAGCAAGAAGCCCTCGACCGAAGCGACCTCTGCCAGCGTGGCAGGCACAATGGCACCAGACGGTGGAACATGGGATTGATAATGTGGCTGCCAGCTGGCATCCAGCCCGCCGCCGAGCAGCCGCTGAACGGCGTTGCGGGCCATCCAGTGATCGAGCGCCAGCACCCGGGCGGCGATCTGCGGATCGGCCAACAGCTGTTGTAGCCTCGCCTGCTGAGCCAGTGTCGCCACGACCGGCTTCTCCACCAGGATCAGGGGGATCGCGCTCGCCAGCACCTGCTCCAGCACCGGCAGATGCAGCAGAGAGGGAGTGGCAATCACCAGCCGATCGAGGGGCTGTGCCAGCAGAGCCTCAAGGGTCGACAGCGAGGTCACCCCCGACAAGCTGCGGGCAGGGTCGAAACCCCACACCTGTACCTCGTCACTCAGGGCATTCAATGCTGGCAGATAGGCGGTCTCGACCACTGCCCCCAAACCGACAAAACCAATCTTCATTTTTACCTCAATTGAGATTAGGGGCGAGCCAGCGTTCGGCCTCTGCCAATGTCATCCCCTTGCGAACAGCGTAATCTTCCACCTGATCTTGCTGGATCTGCGCCACCGCGAAGTATTTGCTCTCGGGATGGGAGAAGTACCAGCCGGACACCGCCGCCCCCGGCCACATGGCGTAGGATTCGGTGAGCTGCATGCCGATAGCCTGCTCCACCTCTAGCAGCTCCCAGATGCTCCCCTTCTCGGTGTGCTCCGGGCAGGCCGGATAACCGGGCGCCGGACGGATGCCCTGATAGTTTTCGCGGATCAGCTCCTCGTTGCTGAGGGCCTCGTCGGGGGCATAACCCCAATGTACCTTGCGCACCTGCTCGTGCAGATACTCGGCAAACGCCTCGGCCAGACGGTCGCACACCGCCTGAATAAGGATGGCGTTGTAGTCATCGTGCTGCGCCTTGTAGGCCTTGGCGATGGCCTCCTCACCGATACCGCCGGTCACCGCGAAGGCGCCGATCCAGTCCGGTTTGCCACTCTCTTTCGGTGCCACATAGTCCGCCAGACAGTAGTTGGGGAAGCCCTGCTTCTCGCTCTGCTGGCGCAGGTGGTGCAGCACCTTGATGACCTCGGTGCGCGACTCGTCGCTGTAGACCTCGATGCTATCCCCCACCCCATTGGCCGGGAACAGGCCGATCACCCCGGCGCAGCGCACGCTTTGATCCTTTTCCAGCTGGTCCAGCATGGCGTTGGCATCGGCAAACAGCCTGGTCGCCTCCTCGCCGATGATCTCGTCTTCGAGGATGCGCGGATACTTGCCCGCCAGCTCCCAGCTGAGGAAGAACGGCGTCCAGTCGATGTAGGGGCGCAGCACCGAAATGGCCACATCTTCGAACTTCTGCACCCCGAGCTCGCGGGGCTTCGGCGGCTGGTAGCCAACCCAGTCCAGCTGGTGCCGGTTGGCGCGGGCATGAGCCAGACTGACCGGACGGGAGCGCGGCTGCTTGCGGGCATGCTGATCCCGGGCAATCTCGTACTCCTTGTCGATGCGGGCGACAAACGCCTCCTTCAGATCCGGGCTGAGCAGGCTCTGGGCCACCCCCACCGCGCGGGAGGCGTTGGAGACATAGACCACAGGCTCCGAGTAGTTCTGCTCGATCTTCACCGCAGTGTGGGCCTTGGAGGTGGTGGCACCGCCGATCAGCAGCGGCAGCTTGAAGCCCTGACGCTCCATCTCTTTGGCCACGTGCACCATCTCGTCCAGCGACGGGGTGATGAGGCCCGACAACCCGATGATATCGGCGCCGACCTCACGCGCCGTTTTGAGAATCGTCTCGCAGGAGACCATGACTCCGAGGTCGACAATCTCGAAGTTGTTGCACTGCAGCACCACCCCGACGATGTTCTTGCCGATGTCGTGCACGTCCCCCTTCACGGTCGCCAGCACGATTTTGCCGTTGCTGGAGCCACCCGACTTTTCCGCCTCGATATAGGGCTGCAGATAGGCCACCGCCCGCTTCATCACCCGCGCCGATTTCACCACCTGCGGCAGGAACATCTTGCCCGCGCCGAACAGGTCGCCGACCACGTTCATGCCATCCATCAACGGCCCTTCGATGACGTGCAGCGGCTTCTCCGCGCCAGCGCGTGCCTCTTCGGTATCCTCTTCGATAAAGTCGGTGATCCCCTTGACCAGTGCGTGCTCCAGCCGCTTGCCCACCGGCCAGCTGCGCCACTCCTGATCCCGCGGATCCTCCGCCTGGGCACCGGCTCCGCGATACTTCTCGGCGATGGCCAGCAGCTCTTCGGTGGCATTGTCATTGAGGTTGAGCACCACCGCCTCGACCTTCTCTTTCAGCTCCGCCGGAATGTCTTCATAGATGGCGAGCTGACCGGCGTTGACGATCCCCATGTCCATACCGTTCTTGATGGCGTGGTAGAGGAAGACGGCGTGAATGGCTTCGCGCACCGGCTCGTTGCCGCGAAACGAAAACGAGACGTTGGAGACGCCGCCGGAGATCATCGCGTGGGGCAGGTGCGTTTTGATGTCCTTCACCGCCTCGATAAAGTCCACCGCGTAGTTGTTGTGCTCGTCGATGCCGGTCGCCACCGCGAAGATGTTGGGGTCGAAGATGATGTCTTCCGGCGGGAAACCGACCTGATCCACCAGGATCCGGTAGGCGCGCTGGCAGATCTCGAACTTGCGGGCGCGGGTATCGGCCTGCCCCACCTCATCGAACGCCATCACGATGACGGCGGCACCGTAGCGACGCAGCAATCTGGCCTGCTGGATAAACTTCTCCTCCCCCTCTTTCATGGAGATGGAGTTGACCACCGGCTTGCCCTGCACGCACTTGAGGCCCGCTTCCAGCACCTCCCACTTGGAGGAGTCGATCATCACCGGCACCCGGGCGATATCCGGCTCACCGGCGATGAGGTTGAGGAAGCGCACCATGGCCGCTTCGGCGTCCAGCATCCCCTCGTCCATGTTGATATCGATGATCTGGGCGCCGTTCTCCACCTGCTGCTTGGCGACGTCGAGCGCCTCGTCGTAGAGCCCCTCCTTGATCAGCCGCTTGAACTTGGCCGAACCGGTGACGTTGGTGCGCTCCCCCACGTTCACGAACATGGATTCGGGGGTGATGATCAGCGGCTCAAGGCCCGACAGACGACAGGCCACCGGCAGCTCGGGCAGCACTCGGGGTTTGATGCCTGCCACGGCATCCGCCATGGCGCGAATATGGGTCGGGGTGGTACCGCAACAGCCGCCGACCAGGTTGAGGAAGCCGCTTTGGGCCCACTCGCGGATATGCTCCGCCATCTCGACGGCATCGAGGTCGTACTCACCGAACGCATTGGGCAGACCGGCGTTGGGGTGGGCACTGACATGGGTCTCGCTGATACGAGACAGCTCTTCCACATACTGACGAAGCTCATCGGGTCCCAGCGCACAGTTGAGGCCGAAGGAGACCGGTTTGACGTGGCGCAGCGAGTGATAAAAGGCTTCCGTGGTCTGGCCGGAGAGGGTGCGGCCGGAGGCATCGGTAATGGTGCCGGAGATCATCACCGGCAGGCTGTAGCCCAGCGCCTCGAACACCCCTTCCACCGCGAAGGCGGCGGCCTTGGCGTTGAGGGTATCGAAGATGGTCTCGATCAGGATGATGTCGGCGCCGCCCTCGATCAGAGCGTGGGTCGATTCGGTGTAGGCGGCCACCAGCTGGTCATAGGTGACGTTGCGCTTGCCGGGATCGTTCACATCCGGCGAGATGGAGGCGGTGCGGTTGGTGGGGCCCAACACCCCTGCCACGAAACGCGGCTTGGCGGGATCTTTTGCCGTCCACTCGTCTGCCACGGCGCGGGCCAGCCGGGCAGCTTCACGGTTGATCTCGGCCGAGAATTCTTCCATCTCGTAATCGGCCATGGCGATGCGAGTGGCGTTGAAGGTGTTGGTCTCGAGAATGTCGGCCCCGGCAGCGCAATACTGCTCGTGGATCTCGCGGATCACCGCCGGACGAGTCAGCACCAGCAGATCGTTGTTGCCCTTGATGTCGGTATGCCAGTCGGCGAACCGTTCACCCCGATAATCCGCTTCCCCCAGCTTGTAGCCCTGGATCATGGTGCCCATGGCCCCGTCGATGATCAGGATCCGCTCCCGGAGGCAGGCTTCCAGCTTCTTTGTTACGTCCGACGGCTTGCTCGGCTCTCTGCTCGACATTACGTTCGACACCGCGTATTCCTCTTACATCCATGCAACTGCGTAAACAGTATCCTAACAGCAAACAAATAAAATGGAAATCTAGCCGTCTATCAGTCCAAACACATCACCATATACTCATTTATGGGTAATGAGTAACATAGGGCCCGAGAGTAACCTATGCCCGTCCTGCATAGGGATACGTGCTTGCTGTCTACCAACGAGAAAAAAATAACTATGAGCGTCTACTACACACTCTGTTTTCTGGCAGCGCTGGCGATTTTTATCGCCTTTGCCAACCAGTATGTTGTGAAGATCCAGACCACCATCGCCATTACTGCGGGCTCCATGCTGATCTCCGCGCTGCTGGTGCTGTTTGGCAAACTGGGTTGGTTCAACCTGGAACCTCTTGCCGTCAAGACCATGGAGAGCATCGACTTCCAGAACTTCCTGCTGAAGGGGATCCTGGGCTTCCTGCTGTTCGCCGGTGGCCTTGGCATCAACCTCAAGGCGCTGCGTAGCCAGAAGTGGGAGATCACCATTCTCTCTATCGTGGCCACCCTGCTTTCGACCTTCCTTATCGGCTACGGCTTCTGGTTTATCGCCAAGCTGCTGGGCTGGGAGTTGCCGCTGGTCTACTGCATGCTGTTCGGCGCGCTGATCTCCCCCACTGACCCGATTGCCGTACTGGCCATCGTCAAGAAGATGAAAGCGCCACCCCAGATCGCCATCCAGATCGAAGGGGAATCCCTGTTCAACGACGGTGTTGGCCTCGTCATCTTCGCTACCGTGTTTGCCGTCGCCTTTGGCGGTGTCGAGCCCACCTTCGGTAGCGTGGCCGGTCTGTTCCTGCACGAAGCCCTCGGTGGCATCCTGTTCGGCGCCGTGCTGGGCCTCATCGCCCACGTGATGATCAGCGCCACCGATGACGGTTCATTGGAGCTGCTGCTGACCCTCTGCATCCCGACCGCCGGTTTTGCTTTTGCCAACATGATCGGCGTCTCCGGCGCACTGGCCATGGTGGTCACCGGCATCATGATCGGCAACTGGACCCGTCACTCCGGCTTCTCCGAACAGAGCAGCCATCACCTGGATCACTTCTGGGAGTTGATGGACCAGTTCCTCAACGCCCTGCTGTTCCTGCTGATCGGTCTGGCGCTGGTACTGCTGGATCTCGCCTGGCGTGACTGGATCCTGCTGGTCATTGCGGTGCCGCTCTGCCTGGGCGCCCGCTTTATCAGCGTGTCGCTGCCCTATGTGGCTTTCCGCCGATTCCGCAATTACAACACCTTCTCGGTGCGGATCCTCACCTGGGGTGGCCTGCGCGGTGGTCTGGCCATGGCGATGGCACTGGCACTCCCCTCCGGCGTCATGATGCTCCCAGAACACGGTGTCGACCTGCGGGAGGTCATCCTGGTGATGACCTACTCGGTGGTGATGTTCTCCATCGTGGTGCAAGGCATGACCATCACCCCGATGATCACTGCTGCCAAGAAGGCCTGTGGCGACTACTGAGTCGGCCCACTGTGCTGATCGCAGAATGAAAGAGGGCTCCCGTCGGGAGCCCTCTCTTTATGGCTGATAGCTGAGGATATTTGCGACTGAGCGAACCTTGATGACAAAGAGGAAAAGCGACCTTACTCCAGCATCTGCAAATTATTGTTTGCTTTTTATTCATTTCGAAGAGAGAATGCGCGCCGGCTAGTTAATCAGCCCTGTTTATGTTTGCCCTGCAATGCTTCACCTCACGATGAATCCTGCCAGTACCCGCATAACCTTCTTCTGATTTACTCGCCTTGAGAACCGTCAGGCTGTCTGCCTGCGTTGCCCGGCTCTCACGGTGCAGACCCGATCTGCCCACCCAATTTGATTTATGCATCAGCATATTCCTTGAAAGAGCAGACGCCCTTTAACCGGGCTGGGTATTCCTGCGCGCTTGTCGTTCACCCAATCGACCGCGCCCATTGACCTGACATTTGCCAATACAAGGAGCAAACACCTAATTTATATAGAGAAATACCATGATGAAAGCAGTACAAACACACAAGCCCCTGCGTCGCAGCAAGCCCATCAACCTGCCTGTGCAAGAGCACGACAATGATGCGTTTCTGATCCAGTTCAGCACCCGCTTCAGCGGCGGTTTCGCCATCTCCTGTGATGGTATCGCTGGCGAGTTCTCCATCGAAGACCTCAACTGATCCTGCCTGCCCTCCGGCAGCGCCCGATGCAGACAGGCCGCAACTCACGGCGGCCTCTTTGCTTCTCTCACGCCTTTCGCCAGACCCAGGCCTCTTGCTTGTCACTCAGCCTGACAGCCACCTCGCCATTCGCTTTCCAGCTCTCTGACCTTGCTCACTGCTCCAGCAGCAGGCACTCATCGGCATCTTCGCTCAATTTGACCAGACGGCTGCGAACCAGCCCCAGTTTGGCCAACAGGCCAATGGATCGCTCGTTGCCCGGCGTGACGATGGCGACCACCGGCCCGATCCCCAACCGACTTTTGCCATCGGCAAGAGCGGCCTGCGCCGCTTCAATGGCGTAGCCCTGACCGCGATATTGCGGCAGGAAGGCGTAACCGATATCGACCTGCTCCAGGGTATCGCGCTTGATCAGGCCGCAGATACCGAGGCTAGCGCCATCATCCCTGCGTTCGACCAGATAGAGGCCGTGACCATAGCGGGCATAGCTGACCGCCGGCCCCTGCTGGATATACTCCTGCGCCTGTTCGAGGGTGCGAATACCCCGATCACCGATGTAACGATAAAAGTCGCCGTCATTGAGCAATTCAAGGATGAAGGGGGCGTCGGTGGCGATCATTTCGCGCAGGATCAGGCGGGAGGAGGCAATCATGGCAAGGGCTCTCAAACGGAAAGTGAAGGGCAAAGAGTGCCCCGTCACCTCCGGGCTGGCAAGCCTGTGGCGCCATCGGCCATGAAAAAGGGGCCGCGCTGCGACCCCTGACGACACGAGATTCACTGACTCAGGCTGCCAGCAACCCGGCATAGCCATTACCCTGTTCACGCAATGCGCTGAACTCGGCAGCGCAATCGGCCCAACTCAATCCCAAGGTCTCTGCCACCTTGTGAGGCCACTCGGGCGGCGCCTCTTCCCCCACATCAGACTGGGCCGCCAGCACAATGGCCAGATGAATGAGCCCTGCCTCGTTTGAAAATGCCTTGGCCTGCATGGGGTTGTAGTGATGCTCCACTGCATTGCTGATGGTCTCGGGGAACTTCCAGTAACGCGCCATGGCGGCCCCGACCTGGGCATAGTTAAAACCGACTACCAGCTCTTCTGCCTTGGCCCGCCCTTTATGCCGTTCCAAATCGTGAATATGGTTGACGGTATTTTCTGGCAACCCCACATGCATCACCAGGCGACCCAGATCGTAAAGCAGGGCACAGGTAAAAACCTCTTCCCCACTCATCCCCTTCTTCTTCGCCAGGCGACGGGCCAGTTCGGCCACATTGAATACACAGCCCCAGAAGTGCTTGAGATCGATCCCTGGTACCGCCTTGACTGATTCGGTGAGACCGCAAGCCAGTACCATGTTGCGCACCATCGCCAACCCCAGCCGCACCGCCGCCTCGTTGACGGTACCGATCTGACGACTGCTGCCAAATTTGGCCGAATTGGCCAGCCGTAGCAGCTTGGCAGAGATGACGGGGTCCTTGCTGATCAACTTGCTCACCTTGAGCAAGTCTGGCTCCTTTTCGTTAAAGGTCTGAATCAAATCTCGCATCACTTCCGGTATCTGTGGCAGCAGCTTGGGCTCGGCCAGCAGGGAATCTATCGTGGGCATAAGCGTGTCCATCCATGTTATCTGTGTTCCAACCTGTTTGCCTTGGCAAACTCCTCCTAATTATGGGTAACAAATGGCCTCCCCATCGGATTGTTTATTCGCAGCCTGTTCAAGGTGTTAGCCCCATTCAGGCTATACTGGCCGCCACATTCACTGTTGCGGATATCCCATGAACGACACTCAGGAATTTTTTGATGAAGACGCGCTGCTGGAGATGGTGGAGAACCAGCTCAACGACGGTCACCCGCCCCATGTGAAGGCGACCCTGATGCGACTGGTGATGAAGGGCACCCCGCGGGAAGAGGCACTGCAATATATCGCCTGCGCCCTAGGAGCCGAGCTGATGGCGATGGAGGCCGATCAGGGCCCCTTCAATCTGACCCGTTACTGCGAGTTCCTCGACAGCCTGCCCGAGATGCCGTGGGCAGACGAGTGACCCGAGCTGGATGACGGATGCAAAAAGGGCGGGTGCCAATGGCCCCGCCCTTTTGCATGGATCCACTCCGGATCAGAACTGGGAGTTGATGATCACCTCTTCCCCCAGTGCCCCTGCCAGCGGCAGTGGCCGATAGCTGGAGTTGGCGGCCCGCAGCAGACGGATGCCGCGAATGCCGACCTCCTGCGCCGCCTTGATATCCCCATCGGCGTCGCCGTAGAAGAGCCTCATCTGCTTATCCTTGAGCCACTGCACCTTGGTGTTCTGGCCCGGCTGATCACCGGCGAAGATCACCGGATTGAGCTGGTCGGCCGGAATATTCATGGTCTGCTGCAGAGTCTGGCTCACGGTTTCGGTCTTGGTGGCCGAACGGCCGGTGACGAAATAGATGTGGTCACCGCGCTTGAGATGCATGGCGATGAGCGCCTTGCCCACCTCTTTCGGCATGCTGAACGCATCCCAGCCATTGTTCATCTTCTCCCAGAAGGCGGGGTTCTTCAGATAGCTCTCGTCGTTGGGTGAGAACTCCTGCTTGCCGCGATAAAAACCCGGGCTGGAAAAGAGCAGGGTATCGTCGATATCAAACCCGACGGCCATCGGGGGCAGGCCATCCAGACTCTTGGCAATCTGCTCCACCGATACCCAGTGGATTGGCGCCTGCTGGGCCAGAATGACGGTGGTGACACCGGCAGGGATCGGCTGAACGGTAGCGGCTTGACCCGCGATGGCAGGCAGAGCGAGGGCAGCAGCCAGCAAGGAGGCAAGCAGCGCCGGACGAGAGAGGTGTTTCATAAGGCAGGTTGTCATCTTGAATCAAAAGAGGGGGCCAATAGTGCCCCCATCCCGCCTCTCAAATCTGTGAATGCTCCTGCAAAAGGGAGCATTTGACGCCCGATAATTAATCCTCGATTGGCAGCAGATCGGTAAAGACAAAGCCGTCGCGCAGCACTGTCTCGCCGACCCGAATGCCGAGCGGGCGGGAGAACATGGGGCCATCATAGGCCAGGGTGTGAAACTCGCCGTTCTCGCCACACGGATCGACCCCCTCCGGCAGCACCGCCAGCAGTGCCTCGTCAAAATCGTGACCACCCAGGCTGGCATCCAGCTTGTTCGGGTCGAGAGCACTGATCCGCGCCTTCAATCCAGCGGCCACCATCTGCGGCGCCAGTTCACGGGTATTACTGCCCCACAGCGGGAACAGTGGTTCGATGCCGGTGCCTGCCAGCTGCTTTTCACGGTAGGTGCGCACATCCTCAAGGAACAAGTCGCCAAAGGCCATATGGCGGATCCCTTGTGCCACCACATCGGCGATAAAGCCAGTCATGATGCGGGCGTAATCCTCGTTGCTGCAGGGCCAGGGCAGATCGATGGTAATGAGGGGCAGCCCGACGCAGGCGGCCTGCTCGGTCAACAGCTGCTTGCGCACCCCGTGCATCGCCACCCGCTCGAATGCCTGATTGAGGGTGGTAAACAGCCCCACCACCTCAATGGCGGGATCTTGCCGCAACTGATGCAGTGCCCATGCGCAATCCTTGCCGCTGCTCCAGGAGAGCAGTACCCGTTTCTTTTCCATCATTCCTCCGCCAGCGGGGCATTCGGATTGCCCCAAAAAGATGCAAGACAGTGTTGCGAATTGCGCGATTTACACACAAGAGGCAGGCAGCATACTCTCGATCACCTGTATATGCCCCTTGTCCGGGGTGACAATAACTAAAAAAATCGATGGGAAACATACGGATATGACCACGACCACACAACAGCACGATCACGCCCGCCCCCTCAATCGACAGGATTACAAAACCCTGAGTCTCGCTGCCCTCGGCGGCGCGCTTGAGTTTTACGACTTCATCATCTTCGTCTTCTTCGCCGTGGTCATCGGCGAGCTGTTCTTCCCGGCCGATATTCCCGAGTGGCTGCGCCAGTTCCAGACCTTCGGCATCTTCGCCGCCGGCTATCTGGCTCGTCCGCTCGGCGGCATCATCATGGCCCACTTTGGCGATCTCATCGGTCGCAAGCGGATGTTCACCCTCAGCATCATCATGATGGCGCTGCCGACCCTGTTGATCGGTCTGCTGCCCACCTATGCAGTGCTCGGCATCGGCGCACCCATCGCCCTGCTGGGACTGCGGATCCTGCAAGGCGCCGCCATCGGCGGTGAAGTGCCCGGCGCCTGGGTGTTTGTCGCTGAGCACGTCCCTGATCGTCGAGTCGGGGTCGCCTGTGGCACGCTCACGGCGGGATTGACGGCTGGCATCCTGCTTGGCTCCCTGATCGCCACTGCGGTCAACAAGAGCCTGACACCAGCCGAAGTGAGCGAGTGGGGCTGGCGAGTGCCCTTCCTGCTGGGCGGTATCTTCGGCATCGTCGCCATGTACCTGCGTCGCTGGTTGCACGAAACCCCGGTCTTCGCCGAGATGAAGGCCAACAAGACCCTGGCTGACGAGCTGCCCCTCAAGTCGGTGCTGCGCAACCACAAGAGCAGCGTGGTGGTCTCCATGCTGCTCACCTGGCTGCTCTCCGCCGGTATCGTGGTGGTGATCCTGATGACCCCCACCTATCTGCAGAAGGTCTATGGCATCAGCCCGGCTGATGCCCTGACCGCCAACTCGCTGGCCATCGTGGCCCTGACCCTAGGCTGTATCGTCTATGGTCGACTGATCGACCTGCTGGGCAGCGGTATCACCTTCATGCTCGGCGCCCTGCTGCTGGCGGGCTCCAGCTACGCCTTCTATCACGGTATGGCGGCCGGTACGAGCCAGCTGGTGCCGCTCTATATGCTGGCGGGCTTTGCGGTCGGGATTGTCGGTGCCGTGCCTTATGTGATGGTCAACGCCTTCCCGCCGGTGGTGCGCTTCTCCGGTCTGTCATTCTCCTACAACGTGGCCTACGCCATCTTCGGCGGCCTCACCCCGATGGCGGTGACCCTCTGGATGAAGAGCGACATGCTGGCCCCCTCCCACTATGTGGTGAGCCTGTCGGTGCTGGGTTTCGCCATCGGTCTCTGGCTCTGGTTCCAGCAACGGGCCATCCGGCAGCAGCAAGCGCCGCAAGCGGCCTGACCCGAACAACAAGCCCCGGCATCTGCCGGGGCTTTTTTGTACTGCTTATGTTCAGTTTCGCCAGCATAAGATAGCCTCCCTCTGGGGCCTGCCACCCTCATCGCCCCATGACGTCCAACTCTTTATCCGAGGCTCAAGATGTTCTTTCAGGTCGTATTACTCACCTTGCTGGCGCTGCTGCCCATGGTCAACCCGCCCACCACGGCCACCCTGCTGCTGGGACTGAGCAAGGGGATGTCGCGCGAACATGTGCGCCGTCAGGTCAATCTGGCCGCCATCTATCTGTTCTGTACCCTCTGCACCACCTTCTTTATCGGATCCTCGATCCTGGATCTGTTCGGGATCTCCATTCCGGGCTTGCGCCTGGCCGGTGGCCTCATCATCGGCTTTATCGGCTTTCGCATGCTGTTTCCGGCTCCCAGCCAGGCAAGCGGGGTCGACATCAACCAGAGCATCGCCTTCGTACCGCTCACCATGCCCAGCATGTGCGGACCGGGCACCATGGCGCTGGTAATAAGCGGGGCAGCCCAGATTGCCGAGCTGCCTGACGAGTACAACCGCCTCACCATCTACGCCGGTGTGGTAACGGCGTTTGCCCTGATGAGCCTGATCAGCTGGGGAGTATTGAAGCTGGCGGATCCGGTCTGTAAGATCCTGGGCGCCACCGGCATCGACGCCATGACCCGCATCATGGGCTTCCTGCTGGTCTGCATGGGTATTCAGTTTTGCATCAATGGCATCAAGGAAGTGGCACAGGATCCGGTCTTCCACGGCGGCCAGACCGTGCAAACCGCACCGGCGCTACCAAAGGCTTCCGGCACGTTTGATCAGTTGCCGCAGAAGCCCACCAGCTCTGATTGAAAACGGTATCAAAAAGTCCCTGACGATCTGCACTGATCTTGTTCCTGATCATGTTATTGACACACAAATGAGTTAGTTTGTTTTTCATACAGACTTTATTCAGATGGACGCTGATAGGTTTGTTGATGAATACCCACTCAACTTCAGGAGAGTATGCAGATGGACAAGATGCTGACCGAAATAGGGAGCCATAGCCTGTTTCACGAGTACCTGAACGTGGTTGGGATTGCGAGCCCATCCCTCGCCAAGATCGAGCAACGCTGGGAATATAAAGATCAAGAGCAGCTGGTTGCCAAAATCCAGATCGACAAACAGGGTAACGCTCGCTATTTCATCGACGCCCGCGCCATATCCGTCAACTGATACCGAATAACCCGCCAGCCCCGGTCCAACGACCGGGGCTTTTTGTTGTCAGCGATCCCGCGCTCAATCGCAAATCCCATCATTGTGCTGATGACAACCGACCGCCTCACCGTCTACTTTTTGTACAGTTCGCATTCAGCTCAACACAGCTATCTTGGCTAGCGAACACCCTTACTTCAGAAGAGTATCCCGATGACCAAGATGCTGACCGAAATTGGAAGCCATAGCCTGTTTCACGAGTACCTGAACGTACTCGGCATTGTCAACCCGGCCCTTGCCAAGGTAGAGCAACTGTGGGAACACAAGCAGCAAGAGAGGCTGATCGCCAAGATCCAGATCGATAAGCAGGGCAAGGCCCGTTACTTCATCGACGCCCGCGCCATCTCGGTCAACTGATACCGAATAATTCGCCAGCCCCGGTCCACTGACCGGGGCTTTTTGTTTTCAATGACTCCGAATAACAAAACCCCGGCACATGGCCGGGGTCTGCATATCGCCGGGTTACTACTCACTTCGCTTACTGGGTGCCACCCACGGTGAGCTGGTCCAGCTTGAGGGTGGGCTGGCCGACGCCGACCGGCACGCTCTGCCCCTCTTTTCCGCAGATACCGACTCCGCGATCCAGCGCAAGATCGCTACCCACCATGGAGACCTGGCTCATCGCCTCGGGGCCGTTGCCGATCAGGGTCGCGCCCTTGATGGGGGCGGTGATCTTGCCATCCTCGATGAGGTAGGCCTCGGAGGCGGAGAAGACAAACTTGCCGGAGGTGATATCCACCTGACCGCCACCGAAGTTGGGGGCATAAATGCCCTTCTTCACCGAGGCGATGATCTCCGTCGGATCATACTGACCCGCCAGCATGTAGGTATTGGTCATGCGCGGCATCGGCATGGCGGCGTAGGATTCGCGACGCCCGTTGCCTGTGAGCGGCACCCCCATCAGGCGAGCGTTCTGCTTGTCTTGCAGATAACCCTTGAGGATACCGTTCTCGATCAACACGTTGTAGCCGCCCGGCGTCCCCTCGTCATCGATGGAGACGGAGCCGCGCCGACCCGGCAGGGTGCCGTCATCGACGATGGTGCAGTGCTTGGAGGCCACCTGCTCGCCGATGCGGCCAGCAAACGCGGAAGAGCCCTTGCGGTTGAAGTCCCCCTCCAGACCATGACCTACAGCCTCGTGCAGCAGCACGCCGGGCCAGCCGGCGCCGAGCACCACCGGCATGGTACCGGCCGGTGCATCGATGGCTTCCAGGTTGACCAGCGCCTGACGCACCGCTTCACGCACATAGCCAAAGGCGCGGCTCTCCAGCCCGTCCAGTTCGAGGAACCAGTCGTAACCAAAGCGCCCGCCGCCACCGGCACTGCCACGCTCGCGGCGATCGCCCTTCTCGGCGATCACAGTCACCGACAGACGCACCAGCGGACGCACATCTGCGGCCAGGGTGCCGTCGGTGGCGGCCACCAGCACCTCTTCGTAGACGCCGCTGATGGAGGCCATCACCTGATTGATAGCGGGATCCAGACTTCTGGCGAACTTGTCCATCTGCTCCAGCAGGGCGATCTTCTGATGCTTGTCGAGGGTCTGCAGCGGATCCATGGCCGGATAGAGCAGGTTCGCTTCGGTGCGGGCCCACGCCTTCACCTTGCCGTGAGCACCGGCTGCGGCGATGCCGCGAGCGGCGGTCACCGACTGTTGCAGGGCCAGCAGGCTCAGCTCGTCCGAGTAGGCGAAGCCGGTCTTCTCGCCGCTGACGGCGCGCACCCCGACCCCCTGATCGATGTTGTAGCTGCCATCCTTGACGATGCCATCTTCCAGCATCCAGGACTCGTGCCAGCTGCGCTGGAAATAGAGATCGCCGAACTCAACCTGATGGCTCATCAGGCTGCCGAGCAGCTGCTGCAGGCGCCCTTCGTCGAGGTCGTTCGGGGCCAACAGGGAGGCACTAACCTGGCTCAATAGACTCAATCTTCTTCTCCACTCTCGCAGTGAGATGTCGTAACGGTTAATTCATCCGAGGTCACCCGGATCACCAAAACTCGCCGATGGGCAGACCAAGGTCGATTTTGACCTGCCCAAAATCAGACTCATTGGCCTTAGCGCGTGTTGACCAGAGTTGCAGCAGCACCCGCTTGCCTGCATCCGCACTGTTGATGGCCGTACTATCCAGGCTACCGCAGAGCAACACACCCGGTGCCTCGACCCACCCATACTGGCTATAAAATGGCACCAATTCTGGATCACAGGTGAAAATGCCAATATCAGCTCCCGAGTGGTTCATCCATGCGGTCGCCTCGGCCACAATGCGCCGCCCAAATCCCTTCCCTTGTAACCGCGGCTCACAAGCTACGCAACTTAAGCCCTGCGCCAAATAGACCTGCCCAGCCACCGTCACGCGCTGACTCAGGACAGCGCCATACGCCACAAGTTCGTCCCCATCTAGCAAGCGAAACGACACCGGGGAAAGATCGGGGTTATGCAGCGGAGTTATGCTGGCAACCTCGCTAGGCAACGGCGGCCAGACGCGATCCAGCAGGCCAATGACGGCCTCCTGCTGAGAGTGGCTCAAAGAGAGCCACTCTTGACTATCACACTGAATCACATTCACCCCAGATCCTCCACACCATCACAGCAGCCTGGCGTGTTGCAACACCGGCATGGTACGTTTCAATTCATCGATAAGCCCGGGCTCCATCTGCGCCAGCACGGTGCCGCACCCGCACTCTTTGCTCGCCAGCACCCGACCCCAGGGGTCGATCACCATGCTGTGGCCCCAGGTCTGGCGCCCCGTCTCGTGAGTGCCGCCCTGATTGGCAGCCACCACGTAACACTGGTTTTCGATGGCGCGAGCCCGCAGCAGCGGCTCCCAGTGCGCCTCGCCGGTCACGGCGGTAAAGGCGGCAGGCACCAGCAGCACGCGGGCACCGGCACGGGCCAACTGGCGGTAGAGCTCGGGAAAGCGCAAATCATAACAGATCGAGAGGCCAAGGGGACCAAAGGGAGAGTCCACCAACACAGGCTCCTCGCCGGGGCTGAAGGTCTCCGACTCACGGTAGCGACCGTGATTGTCCGCCACATCCACGTCGAACAGGTGGATCTTGTGGTAGTGGCCCCTGAGCTCACCGCTTGGATCAAACACCAGCGAGCTGGTGTGAATATGGTCAGAACCTGCGATGGTGGTCGGCATTCTTGTCGGCATGGCCCCGGCCACCAGCCAGATGCCGTAATCGCGTGCCCATTCAGCCAGTTGCTGCTGAATGGGCGTTGCTCCGCTCAGATCGGCGCTGGGATCGGAGCCGATTGCCTCGGCACCATCCAGATAGCCCTGTCGTTCGCCAAACAGGGCAAAGTTCTCCGGCAGCAGCACCAGCAGCGGCCGCTCTTTGGGCAAGGCCGCCAGTTCAGCGGCGATCTGCTCCCGGTTATCCTGCCAGTGACGGCCAGATACCAGCTGTATTGCGGCTAACCACATGTCTCTCTCCTTGAGCATGAGAAGGTTGCGGGCAGAACCGGCGCCCGCATCAGGGCTGGCGTTGTGGATTCAGCAGGAAAGGAGTGGCCGCTGGCAGCTTGGGCGCCGCTGCATCGACCGCCTCTTTCTGCTGCTGGTTGAGCTTGATGCGAGCACGATCCCGGCCCGCCTCAATCAGCTTGGGTGCGTCGAGCGGACCCGAGATACGAAAATCGATGCGGGTCACCACATCCACCACCGGCTCCAGCAGTTTGGAGAGGGCCAGCACATAGAGACCCGTGACCGGGGTGATGGAGAAGGCCGCCACCACCGGCAAGGTGCCCCCCAGATTGGGAGAGAAGCTCAGCTCGTAGTCGAGCCGCCAGCGCACCAGATCGGCGATACCCTCGCCGCGCAGGTTGCCTGCCGCCCCCTTCATATAGAAATCATCGTTGCTGACTTGCCCCTGCTTGATGGTGGCAGAGGCGGACATGGATTCGAAGTAGAAGCCCTTGTCGAACACATCGCGAAAATCGAGCCGCAACTTGCGCAGCAGGGAGTCAAGGCTGAGCAGGGAGAGCAGCCGCGCCCCCTTGTCGTTGACCTCGCGCAGGGTGCCGCCCTCCAGCTGATAGTTGGCACTGCCCCCCAGAGTCGGCAGGCTCGGGCGATAGGGCACATCCTGCCAATTCAGATCAAAAGCGAGGGAGCCGGGGGCATCGCCGATGGGGGAGGTGTAGCCGAGCCGCTTGAGCAGCAGTTCGCTGTTGTTGCTGGTCAGCTTGCCACGGGCGCGGGTCTCCATCCGGTTGCCATCAGCCAGCCAATCGACGCTGCCGGTGAGCTGACTCCCTGCCAACCGCATATCCAGCCCCTTGAGGGTCACCTTGTCGGCACCGGGCACCAGCTCCCCTTTCACTTCGCCGAGCGGCAATGCGCCAAAGCGGCAATCGACGCAGCTGAATGTCAGCCAGGGGATGGAGGCCATGATGGCGTTATCCTGCTTGGCATCGGGATCCGGGCTGAGATCCGAACTCTTGCCAGACCAATGGATGCGGGCAAACTTGGCATCCACCGGGCGATTGGCTACTGCGGGCAGGCGGATCACCCCCATCACATCGGGGCTATCGATCATCACTTCGGTCGCCTGATTGGTCGGCCCCACGGTAAAGCGCGCCGCCTTGAGGGTGGCACTGCCGATATAGGCACGGGCCAGCTGTCCATCCACCCACCACTCCTGCGGCAGGAAGGCAGGGCCGACCACGGCGGAGCCTGTCGAGGTATTGCTGGTGGGTAGCCACTGTTTGAGTCGCGCCAGCCAGCCGCCGACGTCGGCCTCCTGCTGGTTGATGGCGAGTAGCATGGGGGCATCACGCAACCCCCGGGCACCCGGTTGCCCCACATCCACCCGCACCCGACTGAGATAAGGCACTCCTTCGCCATAGACCAGTCGGGTCTGCATATCCACATCGGCACCCAGCACGGCGCGAATGTCGGCGCTGCCATCCCGGCCGCGGGCGATCACCTTGAGCGGCAACCGGCTGGCACTGCTCTTGGCCAGCGGCAGCGGCAGATCCAGCCCCATCCCCTGCAGGTTGGAGTCGAGCGCCAGCTGGAAGCTAAACGGCTTGCTGTCGGGCAACGTCAGCCCCAGCTTGCCGCCCCAGTTGCTGCGGCCGTTGAGGATGCCATATGTAGAGATGGTGGCGGGTTGGCGGCGGCTATCCCACAGCCCCTTGAAATCGAGGTCAACCTGATAGTGATCCGGATGCTGGCGCCCCTGATAGTTGAGGGTGAGCGGCTGATTCCACAGGCTCGCCTTGAGGTTGCTGAAGCGGGTCTGCTCGTTGTCATATTCGAGGCGCCCCTGCACCTTCTCCAGCGGCAGATCCAGACTGGCGACCCGCACCTTGTTGTTGTTGAAGGTGGCATCGCCGCTCGCCTTGACCTCACTCTCGCCATCGAGGGGAATGTCGAGCTTGACCGAACCGGCCATCGGGCCGCGGATCTCGACCTCCCGCAGCGCCTGCCCTACCGAACTGCCCAGCGGGGAGTCCTGCAGGTAGTCGCTGATGGCCTTGCCTTCGCCCTGCACTTTCGCATCCACATAGAGGTGGGCACCGGGGGAGAGATCCGGGATCCAGGCATGCACCGAGTCGGAGCTCGCCTTACCCAGTTTGGTGGAGCGGCTGCGCATATCCAGACCAGCATTTTGGAACAGCAGGTCGATCTGCAGGTCGGTGAGCGGTTGCCAACCGGGGAAGAATTCGTAGGTAGCCTGCTCCAGCGGCACCGCCACCTGGAAGATGCCATCGCCTTGCTCATAGGGGAAATCCCGGAACTCGCCGTACCAGAGCAGATCGGCCCCCTTGGCCTTGCCACCCTTGATGGCGCCGCTCAGGTAATCCACCAGCCCCTTGTCCATCGCCTGCAGCGGGAAGTAGCGATCCGCATGGCCCGCATTCTTCACATCGATGCGACCGGTCAGGGCCAGGAAGGGGTGCTCGAACAGATCGAGGCGGAAACGGCTGTCCAGGGTCAGATCCGGGTTATCCAGCGCGATATCCTGGCCGTAGAGCACCCAGCCCTTCGCCTCGCGCCACCAGTCGAGGCGGGCCGAGAAGCGATCGACCGGGATCGGCACCTTGAAGTGACGGGCGGGATCCACCTTGTCGTTCGCCAGCGCCAATCTGGCACTGCCCCCCCTGGGGGTGAGCCAGAACTCGCCGTTGAGATCCCGCCAACCGGGCACGTCGTGCCAGGCATTGAGGCTCACATTGGCGATCTCGCCGCTGAAGGAGATATCCTGCCACCCGGCATCGGCCAGCAGGGTCAAGTCTGTCAACTTGCCCTTGGGTCTGGTCCGCTTGAGCAGCTCGCTCTGGGCGGGGTACATCGCCGAGACCAGCTGGCTCAGCTGGGCAAGCTGATCGAGATCGATCTGCGGCACATAGCCCTGTACCCGCTCGCCAATCCGCTCCAGCTGCAACCGGCTGTGCAGCCAGGGTTTTTCGTCCAGTTTGAAGATCACATCGTGGCTGGCCAGTTGCCAGTCCTGACCATCGCGGCGCAGTTGAACCTTGCCACCATCGAGACCGAGACGATGGAGCCGCTGATCCTTGGGATCCTTCCAGATCAGGTAGTTGTTGCCAAAGGCCAGCAGGGTGTTGCCCAGCTTGCCGCTGTCAAACTCGCTCCAGAGCTGGAAGTCGAGCTGACCGGCGATGCTGGGCTCACCGGCATGGATCTTGGCGAGAATGGGGCTGATATCGAGCTGGCGGGCACCCAGATAGAGCTGCCCCTTGAGGCGATCGAGGCGCGCCGTCGGCGCCTCCACATCCAGAATCAGATCGATGGTGCTCTCGCCCACCCCGTTGATCAGATACGCCTTGCCGACCCCCTGATGGCGCTTGCCGCGGTTCTGCCAGCGCAGTTGGGCAATGGCGAGCGCCCGCAGATCACCGAGAGAAGTGGTGACGCTGAGGCGGGTGTTGTGCACATCGAAGGTGGCGAGCTGGGTCAGCAAAAAGCGCAGCAGGGCACCCTGCTGGGGGTCCCCTTGCGGCTCGCGGCTGTTGGCGGGCTGGCTGAAATCGAGGGTGATGTCACCATCGCTGAGGGTCAGTTCGCCAAACACCGGCTTGAGCTCGTTGAGGGTGCGCCAGAAGTCGAGATGCACCCAGGCTTTGCCGAGCTGTACGGTAAAACGCCCCGAATCCGGGGCGATGGCGAGCTGTTGCAGCTCGAGGGCGGGCCCGGATTGTGTCCAGTCCAGCCCCACTTGCTCCACGCTGACCTTGAGCTGTGAATCCCCCAGCAGAGTGTGGATCAGACTCTCCCGGTATTGATTCAGCAAAGGGCCCCCAACCCGTACCAGCGTGACCAGCATGGCCATCAGTACGAACAGCACCCCCAGGGCCAACCAGCCCCGACTCAGCCAGCGGTAAATCAATTACATCATCACCACGTCGAACTGCTCCTGACCACAGAGGGGTTCGCTCACCACCCGCACCTGCTTGCCGATAAACACTTCCAGCTCCGCCAGACTGTGGGACTCCTCGCCATGGAGGTAGTCGGCCACGGCCGGGGCCGCGTAGACGGTAAACTGATCCGCATCGTAGGCGCGATTGACCCGGATGATCTCCCGCAGGATCTCGAAGCAGACCGACTCCACCGTCTTGACCCGGCCGCGCCCCTTGCACTCGGGGCACTCGGAGCAGAGCACATGCTCCAGGCTCTCGCGGGTGCGCTTGCGGGTCATCTCCACCAGACCGAGCTGGGAGAAGCCGTTGACGTTGGTCTTGGCGCGGTCTTTCGACAACGCCTGCTCCAGACTGTGCAGCACCCGACGACGGTGATCTTCCGACTGCATGTCGATGAAGTCGATGATGATGATGCCGCCGAGGTTGCGCAGGCGCAGATGGCGGGCGATGGCCGCCGTCGCCTCGACGTTGGTGTTGAAGATGGTCTCTTCCAGGTTGCGATGGCCGACAAAGGCGCCGGTGTTGATATCCACCGTGGTCATGGCTTCGGTCTGATCGATGATCAGGTAGCCGCCGGATTTCAGCTCGACCTTGCGCTCCAGCGCGCGCTGGATCTCGTTCTCCACGTCGTAGAGATCGAAGATGGGTGACTCGCCGGGGTAGTACTCCAGCTTGTTGGCCAGCTCAGGCACATACTCACCGGTGAAGCGCTTGAGCTGATCGAAGCTCTGACGGGAGTCAACGCGGATCTTGTCGAGCTCGGCGCCGACGAAATCGCGCACCACCCGGAAGGCCAGGCTGGGATCCTCGTAGAGGATCTTGCAGGGCGGGTACTTCTGCTTGCGCTCGAGGATCTTGCGCCAGAGTCGTTTCAGGAAGGCGGCATCCTGCTCCAGCTCCAGCTCCCCCACCCCTTCGGCGGCGGTACGGATGATGTAGCCACCCAGCTCGTCCACATAACCGGCCACGGTGCGCTTGAGGCGCTCCCGCTCCGCTTCGGACTCGATGCGCTGGGAGACACCAACGTGGGCGCTGCCCGGCATAAACACCAGATAGCGGGAGGGCAAGGTGATATCGGTGGTGAGACGGGCCCCCTTGGTACCCAGCGGATCTTTCACCACCTGCACCATGATGTCCTGCCCCTGACGCACCAGCTCGGCGATGTTGCCGACCTGGAACTGCTCCTTCTCCTTCACCGCCACACACTCGGTGTGCGGCACGATATCGGAGGCGTGCAGGAAGGCCGCCTTGTCCATGCCGATATCGACGAACGCCGCCTGCATACCGGGCAGCACCCGACTGATCTTGCCTTTGTAGATATTGCCCACGATGCCGCGCTTGGCCTGACGCTCGACATGCACTTCCTGCAGCAGACCGTTTTCGACCAGAGCGACCCGGGTTTCGGAGGGGGTAACGTTAACCAGCAGTTCTACCGACATAAGTAACCTTGCCTGTTCCAGTTTTGAATTCTATAGAGCCAATCCGGTACAACGCGCGCAAGGGAAAAACGCAGCAGAGCACAGCTGACGGGAAATTACTTGAGCTGTTCCAGATGATGCTTGATCAACAGATCTGTCTCCAGCAGGGGCAGGCCGACCACGGCGCTATAGCTCCCCTCGATGCGGCTGACAAACTTGCCCGCAATACCCTGTATGCCATAAGCCCCGGCCTTGTCACAGGGCTCACCGGTCTGCCAGTAGGCCTCGATCTCGGCCTCGTCCAGCTTGCGAAACGCCACGTTGGTGGTGACCAGACGCACGTCACAACGCTCCTTGCTGGCCAGCGCCACCGCCGTCATCACCTGATGCACCTTGCCGGAGAGGGACTCCAGCATATCTTTGGCATCCAGCAGATCGGACGGTTTCTCCAGTACCCGGTCGCCCAGCACAACTATGGTGTCGGCACCCAGCACCGGCAACGCCGTCGGCGCACACGCCACGCCCGCCATCGCCTTGTCACGGGCGAGGCGGCAGACGTAATCCTGCGCCTTTTCACCCTCTTCCCGCTGCTCGGGCACATCCAGTTTCAGCACCTCGAAGCGGTAGCCAATCTGGGTCAGCAGTTCACGGCGACGGGGAGAAGCCGAGGCGAGATAGAGTTGTGGTTCGTTGTTTTTGTTCATATTTACCTGATATTGAAGCGGCGCCGCACCTTGCGCAGCACCAGAAACACCCAGGGCCATATTAGCATCGTCGTCAACGTCGACCAAAAGTAGGAGAAGTTGAGACTGGCCTGGCTGAACAGATGCTCGGCCCAGAATACCGTCATTTTACCCACCAGCGAGAGGCCACCGATGATCAGCGCCTGCTGCCAGAGGGAGAAGTTGCGGATCTTCTGGAACTGGAAGGCCGCCAGATAGGTGGTGATGGCCATCGCCATCGCCCGCACGCCGAGGGTGCTGCCAAGCAGCACATCCAGCAGCAGGCCCGCCACCCAGGCGGTGCCGACGTTGGTCCGGTGCGGCAAGGCCAGTGCCCAGTAGATGAGCACCATGGCCAGCCAGTCCGGACGGAAGGGGTCAAATTCGAAAGGAAGCGGCAGGATCGACAGGCTCAAGGCCAGCAGGATCGAGATCCAAATCCAGATCCTGCCGCTGGCGGGTTCTAGCATCAGCGGGTGGCTCCTGCGGCGGACGCAGCGGGAGCCGCCCGTTCGCCATCCTCATCATGTACTTCAGGCTTCTTGTCGGTCCACAGCAGCAGCAGATAACGCAGTCTGTCCAGCTCCACCAGCGGCTTGGCCTCGACCTGAGCGAAGGGCTTGCCCTCCACATACTCGGAGCGGGTCACGGTCGCCACCGGATAGCCTTCCGGGAAACGGCCACCCAGACCCGAGGTGACCAGCAGGTCACCCACCTGAATATCGGTATTGCGCGGCAGGTTGCGCAGCTCAAGCTTGTCGAGCTCGCCACTGCCGGAGGCAATGGCGCGCAAGTCGTTGCGCAGCACCCGCACCGGAATGCCGTGGCTGGAGTCGGTGATCAGCAGCACGCGACTGGTGGTGGAGCCCACGTGGAGCACCTGACCAATCACCCCCTGATCGTTGATCACCGCCTGACCGTTGTAGACGCCATCCAGCGCCCCCTTGTTGATCAGCACCTGATGGCTGAAGGGGTCGGAATCCACCGACAGCAGCTCGGCCACCATCTTGCGGGACTCCTTGTGCACCGGCGAACCGAGCAGCTCACGCAGCCGCTGGTTCTCGTGTTCCAGCTGATCCATTTTGAGCAGACGGGCACGCAGGGTAAACAGCTGTTGCTCCTGCTGCTTGGTCTGCTCGATGAGATCGGCGCGGGTCTGCACCTGGGTCGACATGGTGTCGAGCAGGGTACCGGGCGCATTGGCCATGTATTGCAGGGGACTGACTAACGAACTGAGGTAGACGCGGACATGGGTAAACACACCGAAGCGGGAATCCGCGACGATGGCAGCGATGGAGATGATGACGGCGAGAAACAACCGTAACTGAAGCGAAGGGCCTCTACCAAAAATGGGTTTCATGGGTCGTCAAAAAAGAGCCGGCACGCTGGCCGGCTTTGGGTCTTATTCGTAGTGGAACAGATCGCCACCGTGCATATCGATCAGCTCCAGCGCCTTGCCGCCGCCACGGGCCACACAGGTGAGGGGATCTTCGGCCACGACGACAGGAATGCCGGTCTCTTCCATCAGCAGACGGTCGATATCTTTCAGCAGTGCGCCACCACCGGTCAGCACCATGCCGCGCTCGGAGATGTCGGAAGCCAGTTCCGGCGGAGACTGCTCCAGCGCCACCATGACGGCAGCCACGATACCGGACAGCGGCTCTTGCAGCGCTTCCAGGATCTCGTTGGAGTTGAGAGTGAAGCTGCGCGGTACACCTTCAGCCAAGTTACGGCCACGCACTTCAATCTCGCGCACCTCTTCACCCGGATAGGCGGAGCCGATCTCGTGCTTGATACGCTCGGCAGTGGCTTCACCAATCAGGCTGCCGTAGTTGCGACGAACGTAGCTGATGATCGCTTCGTCAAACTTGTCGCCACCGATACGGACGGACTGGGAGTAAACCACACCGTTCAGGGAGATGATGGCCACTTCAGTTGTACCACCACCGATATCAACCACCATGGAACCGGTCGCTTCAGATACCGGCAGGCCGGCACCGATGGCAGCAGCCATAGGCTCATCGATCAGGTAGACCTCACGGGCACCGGCGCCCAGTGCGGACTCCTTGATGGCGCGACGTTCAACCTGGGTTGAACCGCACGGTACACACACCAGCACGCGCGGGCTGGGGCGGAAATAGTTGTTGTCGTGAACCTGTTTGATGAAGTGCTGCAGCATCTTCTCGGTCACGTAGAAATCGGCGATCACGCCGTCTTTCATCGGGCGGATTGCGGAGATGTTGCCCGGGGTACGGCCCAGCATCTGCTTGGCGGCATGACCGACAGCAGCGACCGATTTGGCGTTCCCGCGCTCTTGGCGAATGGCGACAACTGAGGGTTCGTTAAGGACGATCCCTTGATCTTTTACATAGATCAGGGTGTTGGCAGTTCCCAAATCGATCGACAGATCGTTGGAAAAGACGCCTCTGAGCTTTTTGAACATGGCTACGGGAAATCCTAAGAATTTGGAGGTGCAGAAAACCGGCTAACTTTACCAATGCCCACCCCAATGGGCAAGCGCTCAAACTGTCGCCAATCAATCAGGCGCGACAAAAATGCGAGTCATCACTCACTCGCACACGCTTGCAAACACTAATAAACAAGGATTTAGGGGGATGCTGTTGAGCCAGCCCCCCTTTCACATCATTCAATGCAATACTTCGCGCCGATAAATAATTCTGTCATTACCCCGGCTGGAGCCGAAAATGGCCTCACCTTGCAGGCTGGTCGGGTCAGACAACCAGAGGGGCTGCGACGGCTGTTTTGCCAAATCGACCTTGTAGGGAATGCGAACCGAGATATCCGGCTTGGCAAAGTGGAACAGGATCTCCCCGTCTTTTGCCTGCGCAGACTCACCGCCCGGCGGCGAAGCACCCAATCCCAATTTGATCTTGCGGCCCGCCCCCAGATTGAGGTCGCGCGTTGCGGCATCAAAGCTGTGACTCGGGTTGAGGAAAGTGAACCCCTGATTGGCCAAAGAGAGCTGGGTACATTTATCTTCCTTGTTCAGCAACCAACTGCCCCCTTCGTAGTATTGCATCTGCACCGGCACGGCAAGGGGCGCCGAGGCCAAGCCCGCCGCCGTGCCAGCCTGCAGGCGGCCGAAATAGGCTTTCATGGGCACACTGTCTATCTGACGGGCATTACAGCCGCTGCCACTGCAGTTACCCACCACGGCATCATTGAAATTCGGGCTGGCAATCAGTGTTCTGTCGCCATCGTTATCCCTCATATACAAGCCAAACAGCAAAGAGCTGTAGGGACCATCCGGTCGCGTGTCAGAGAGGCGCACAAACTCGCTGGTGCTGGTAAAGGCGGCTCGTCCATCGAGCCAGGGCAGTGGCGGCAGACTGCGCAAGCGACTCGACAGGGATTTACCATCCTTGTTATTGGCCACCGAAAGAAAGGCGCTCCCTTTAGCAAAGGGTCCTGTGTAGTTCCGGGTTTGCCCACCGGTGGTGTTGCGAGCCAGCACATCCAGCGTCACGCCGAAGGGCTGACCCATATAGGTGAATGCAGTGCAGGCCGGTACGATATCACCGCTAACCAGATTGAAGTCGGCAGGAATAAAACGCCCTATAGGGGCACTCCACTGCAGGGGCACTTCCAGTCGCGGGGACTCATCCTGATAAGCGGGATAGGGCACAAAATTGCTGACACCCGCTTTGAGCACCCCTACCTCATCCCACTGCGCTATCGTGCTACTCGCACCATCAGCTATAGAAAACGATGTTGGTGACGGCATGCCATTGGCCCCTGCGAACGGGGCCAATGTCGCCCATTGCAAGGGCAAGTTAGTCGCTCCGAAGCCGGGCGTCGTCACGCCCTGTCGATTGATAGCCTGGGCCAGCAGATTGTACGTTTCACCCGCCTTGCGATACACGCCACAATTCTTAATATAACTGGCATCATCCGTACCACTACAGGCCGGTTGATTCTGACCGCTCAATAAAATGGCGCTTGGCAACACCGCAAACGTGTCGCTGCCTGTGAGCTTGAGGGTGCCTGTGGCATCGCTTTTCTGGAAAGTAGCATCCAACCGCAACACCCCCGCATCCGGGTATTGCACGGTTAATTGACCCACACCGTCATTATCGAATGTCACGCTCGCGTTGCTAGATGACGTGATCGCTGCAGCATTGACGCTCGGTACAGCGTTACTGGCCGCCTCAGACACAACCTTGGTCGACGTAAATTGGAGGGTCTGATTACCCGTCAGCAAGGGAGCACATACCCTGGTCGCCCCTGTATCGTTTGATTTGATAGCGCGGATCGAGGTGACACCCGAGGCACCGGCATAGAAGGTGGGCACATTGAAACGCAGTGCAGCATCGACAAACGAAATGGTGCAATTGGCATCAAGCACGCCATCTTTAACACAACGCAGCGGAGCAGAAGGTGTTGCAGTAACAATAGAAAGCGGGATAGCGCCAGCCTGATAACGCTGCAAATTCAACGCGGCACTGCCGGAGGTACCAACAACGACCGGATTACTGCTCCACCCCTGCGTGGGTGACAGCGTCACGTTAGCGCCGAGATCAAACAAGGTTGAACAGTCGTCATTGGCACACGCTTTGAGCTGCACATTAGCCACTTCACAGGTCAACGTCTGGGCACCATAGTGCAGTTCATAATGATCAACCTGATTTTGGCTGCCACCGCATGAATATCCAGAAGAGTCGATAACTGAGTTCATACCAACTTTTATCTTCGGCGAACTTACTCGACCATGGATATAGGAAGCAGACCCCATGGATAAAGCCGACTTAGCACTCCCGTCCTGCTGATAGACCAAACCACTGATGGTTGCTTGAGCCCCCATATCTAAAGTCTCGTATGTAACCAGTAATAACTTACCTATATCCCCTCGAACGTTTGAACCTGTACTATTAATCAAACTCTCACCGACCATGGTTCCGTTCTCAACAAATAATCGAACAGGCCCAGCCACCTCAATAAGAGTCTTATCATACATTTTCAATGTTTTAATCCAATAGTCACCAGCTGCCAAACGTACTGTATAAGGCTTACCATTCCGGCCACTACCCAAATCAAGGGTCTTTATAGTCAGACCAGCCTGCCGGATGTCTAGTGAAGACCCATTTTTTGTCGATATAGTTCCGAATGATTTACCATCTGACGAAGTCAACTGCCGATCAGTTCCCTCAGGCACCTCTATATTTGGGCTATCTGGCCATGATGATGGGAAAGCTGGAAACGACAGAATGGCGGTATTTCCTGAGGGCAAGCATCTTCCACCATCGCATGACTGAGGATGAGTCCCCTTGATTTGCCCACTATTTTTATACCCCAGCGCACCACGGGTTGTTCCTTTTATCAGGCCCATCAGTGACCACTCGTTCCCGCTCAAGTCAATCTGATGATTTGCTGCTCGTCCTTGTGCTGGATAAGGGAATGCTTGCTTGCAAATCGCAGAAAAGTCATTTTGCTGAGGACTCGGTTCATACCGTAAAATGATGTCATCCCAAGAAATATCATCGAGATCACCTCTCCCTAATGTCTCTAACCATAACTCATAGGTACCCGCAGCTAACTCGTACTCAATTGGCCAGTTAACCTTACCATTGCCAGAAAAATAGAAGACCAGTGGCGTATCTACGGAACCTTGCGTCCTTATAAACATTCGACTACCATTCGGTACGCCCCAGTCCCTTAAATTAAATAACCTTAGGTTTTTTAATTTTGACTTTTGAGCGAGCGTAAATAGATGCTTCACATATGTTCCACTTGGAGAAGGTGGATACCAACGACTTCCATCCGAGTTATCACCAAGATGAGTCCGCTCGATAAAATGAAACGAGTCACTTATTCCTGCAGATACAAGCCTTATGCCATTAAACTGAAAATCATCCCAGTCAGAACAATTTGATTGATAACGCCCCTGATATATACCATTTTTGAAGCACCCACCCCAAACTGCCATGTTATATTCGCCAGCAGGAAGTACTATTGGACTGGAAATGAGCTCAGGTGTTACATTGTTTGCCGTTTTGTCAAACAACACATCAGAGTTTTCATTCCATATGACAATATTAACCCCAGCTTTTAATCCTACAGCTCCATCCAGTCTCACCTCACTAATAGTTAATGTTTCTGATAGTGAAAAATGAATGGGCGCAACAGGGATAAATTTCCCTCCGCTCTGCTGTACCATAACAGTAGGTAGTAACGCATCACCACTATTATTACCAATATAAAATTTACCCGGCAAAACAACATCTGCCCATAACAACGAACTAAATAATAGGCCAATTAGAACACAGCAATTGATCATGTAACGAATCATGGGTTAGCTCCATCATAAGCTTCGACCATCAGGGTTCGGCTCACGGCAAAATCCGGGTTGGCACTGTTAAGGTCCGAGCTGCCACAGGTTCCGACACTCTCGAGACGATAGCCATTGGTCACAGATCCGTTATAGGTCACCGGCACCGTGGCGCAACGCACCACAGCCTGACAGTTGGTCAGTCCGGGATTGCTGGCAAAGCTCAGTGGGCTGCTTGCCGGGCAGACCGCAGGTGGGTTCGGTTGGGCAAGCGTGCGCGTGGGGAACAACCGATAGAGCGCCACTTCCAGCCCGCTCTGGGCGGCCAGCAGAGCCCGCACGCTGCGCACCTCCACCGTATTTTTCTCGCCACTGTCGACCAGGAAACGGCTCATCGCAGCCGCCAGCAGCGCCATCACCACAATCACAAACAGGGCGATCATCAAGGCGCTGCCTCGCATCCGTCCGAAAGCCTGTGGATCAGGGCACATTGAACACCTCTATCTTGTGGTTGAAGGTGACCGACTCCCCCTTGCGCTCGAACACAAAGCGCATGCCAAGCTCCCCTTCGGCGTTAAACGCCGAGGTTTCCCGATAGAAGGTGCCAATACGAAGGGAATCGGCCATCAACACGCCTTGAGCGGGTAACGATGCACCAATGGGCGCGGTAGCGCGGGTCAGCGTGTTTCCTTCCACACAGTAACGTACCTGCTGGTTGGCAAAGTAGACCCGGCTGCCGGGAGAGAGGCCAGTCAGACTCTCGGTGCTGGTATAGCGGATGGTTTGCGCTCCGGATACGGGCGTCAGCACATCGGTAACCCTGGCTACACAACGGCCATAATCGCAGCCTGCAGTAAGCGAACCGACTTTTTTGTCCGGCACGGGGAAGACGATCAGCTGATCATCTTTTTTGACGGCAGTGGCATCCACATCCAGCGGATTGGCAGCAGAAGCCGGGGTCGCCATCACCAGCTCAAGGGTGGCCGTGCTCCCCGACATGGCGCGGTTAAGCGCCAAATAGCGGCTGGAGGTGCTGATGGGCCAAAACCGCAAACAGGCACCGATGTCGTCCCATGTCCCGCCAGTCGTCTCGATCCGCTCCGATCCCGGCACCGCATCGCGCAGTTCGCGGTTAAGCCGCTCCATGGCGAAGCGGGCATCACTCATCAGCTGCTCACGGCTGCTGGCATCGCCATAAATCTGGGTACCGATACCGATAAACTGGCTGGTAAAAGTCGCCATTATCCCGAGCAGCAGGATGACTATCACCAGCTCGACCAGGGTAAAGCCACTGTTACCCCAAGGTTTACGGTAGGTTCGATTGGCCGCCAAGCGTGATCGGGTGCCGGAATTGGCTAATGGCGAGGATATTCTGGCAGACAGGCAACCCCCGACAGCGGAGCGATCCATCAGTAGTTCCCCCGATAAAAGGAGAAGTCGAGCACGCTCTGATCCGGTAGCTTGATCTGCAGATCAATACGCTTGCCCACAGAGCAGGGGGCGACACAACTCTTGAAGGTGCCATCGCTGAAATCAGTCCCGCTCACCGCAATTTTCACCTGATAGTTGCGATACTCCTCGCTGCTGACTCCCACCTCAGTTTGGGTCAGGGTGTTGGCGTCCACCCAGCTACCTGCGGTATCGAAATCATCCACATCGTTATAGGCGTAGGATGCAGGCTCGCCATCCGGGCCATAACTGGTGGAGCAGGAAGAGATGGTCACCCCAGCCACCTGCTCGCCACAACGATAACGCCCGCCATTATGATCCGACTTTTTATCAAACGACTTTTGCAAGATCTCGCTGGCCAACCGCTGAGCCAGCTGGGCGGCGCGTACCTGCTGCACCGGATCCACCGCCTGCGACGCCTGATTGATAAGCAACCCCAATATTCCGGTCAAGGCCACCGCCAGCAGCACTATGCCGACGATCAGCTCAATCAGGGTAAAACCGCGCTTAAGGGATCTCATGAATAAACCCCTCGGATTCAATTTTGATACAGCCACTCTCGCGGCCATCGGAGACTTGCAGCTCGCAGCCACCGGCGCAACTACCGAGCGGGCGGCCCATCTGATCAAAGCGGATCACAAGAGGGGGCGCGCCCTTGTTAGAGGAGAGGGTGATCCCGGCAGACAGGGTCACCGGACGACCACGGGTGAGCTGATTAGCATTCCAGTTCGATATGGCTGCAGGATTGCCACAAGGGGATTCTGTGCTGTGGCCAAACTGGCCAGATTCAACAAGTAGTGAGGTACAACGATTGGTCGGTTCGTGCATATTGACGGTCTGCACCAGCCGCAGCCGGGTCAGCAGCTCGTCACGCACGGTTTGAGTTTCAAAGCCGCCTTTGCCCAGCCATTTTGGCACGACAAAGGCGGCCAGAATCCCGAGTAACAGGATCACCAGTACCAGTTCAATCAGGGTAAAACCCTTGGTTACAGGCATGGGACGTCTCATCAGGGAAAAGAGAAAGCGAGGCCGAAGCCTCGCCTTGACACAAGCATCAGTTAGTACAACCCGAAACAACCACACTATATGAACCACCAGCAGCAGATGCTTCATTATATTTGACTTGGCAATTCGCATTATTGCCAGCTGCCTGAGGTTTGAACGTACCTTTGGATGCAGATACTTCACTCCAACCATCTAACGTAACGGCATTCGCTATAGTATTTGCTGTAGGATAACCGTATTTGGCATCAACTGTGGTGCCAGCAACTGATACTGCAACAGAAGATGCTTCAATGCCTTGAATGGCTGCTTTGCTATAAATCATCTGAGCAGAGCTCTGCAAGGATGCTTTAACACCATCAGCAGCTGCTTTACGTGCATCATCCTGCAGATTCAGGAACTTGGGTGCAGCGGTGACCGCCAGAATACCCAGAATGATGATCACGATAACCAGTTCGATCAGGGTAAAACCCGCCTGTTTTTTCATTTCACTTTCCTCTGTTAATTAATATTGGTGGTCACCTGACCGGATGCCGGGCGGTAACTGAAACTCATAAATGCATCAGTCTTGCCTTGCGGATCCTGATACTTGCCATCACTGCCCTTACTCAAACTATTGACCAGATAGTAACGGCAGACTGAATCCAGTCCATTACTGCTCACAGTGGCATAGTATTTCAGGTCATTCCCGCTACCGCGCACTTCATTGAAGCTGGCCGTAGCCTTGGGCGGGTTTTGCAGTAACCCCTCCCAAATATTGAGACAACGTTCGGCGGTCAGATTAGCCGGATCCACATCGGGATTACCGCTTGCAACGGTATCCATCGGATAGCCGGGCGACAGCTCGCCGTTGCTGATCTGGGTATCGGTCGGTGTGGTCAGATAGAAGCGACTACCGTCATAGAGCACGGTATTGAGGCTGTCCTGTTTGGCGCGACCTTCCGCCTCCCATTGCGCCCGCACCAGTGAAACGCCGGTAGCAAAACCGCCGGAGACCCCTTCCACGCTGGCCTTCTTCGCTTCGTCAGTCACATCGAGAAAGCGCGGCAGCGCAGTCACCGCCAGGATCCCCAGGATCACGATAACGATCACCAGCTCAATGAGGGAGAAGCCGGCAGCCCGCCTCATCACCCCGTGTTCCGGCATTGTTGGTGCCATTGGTTTCATTGTCATGCTCCCTTCGTAATGGCCCACATTATTCCATGCAGACCTAAAAAAATCATGTGGTTGAGCCATATGACTGGTTTCATTCAAGGCTTTTTCATCACCCGTCCGTCAGAAAACTGATAAACCAGCCAATAACCATCCCACCCCATCTCGCAGCCACTGCCATCGGAGCGGGCCAGAACCTGCAGGGGAGGCATCCCCCCCTCCGTCTCCCCCATCAGCGCCAGCCACAGCTGGCGGCAATTTTCCGAAGGAGATTGCAACGGCACCAGCCCCAGGGGCCAACCCCGGGCGTCAAACTGCCACCCCTTGCCGGCAACATGCAGAGTCTGCGGACGCCGTTCATCGAGCCAGATCCCGTGCAAACGCTGTGCCCGCTCGGCAAATTGCTCCCCCAGCAAGGTGAGAGTGAGCTGTTGCGCCTCTTCCCGGTGGCCCTGATAGCTACGCACCAACGTAGCAACAATCACCATCAACAGGATGATCACTGCGATCCGCCGATATCCGGTCAGCCAGCGATCATCTTGCTGCGTCTGTCTGTTCATCCAGCCCTCGACTCCACCGCTCACTTGCCTCTTACGGCCCTCATCATGTCCCACCATTCAAGCGTGAAGATGCCGAGTTACTTGCCGCGAACTGCGCGCATCATGTCCCACATGGGGGTGAAGATACCCAGTGCCAGGATCAGTACCATTACTGCCACGATCCCGATCAGGATCGGCTCGATCCGAGCGGTGAGACTCTTGAGGTCATAATCCACCTCCCGTTCGTAATACTCGGCCGCTTCGTGCAGCAGGTCATCGACCTGACCGGTCTCCTCACCCACGGCGATCATCTGCATCACCAGCGGGGTGAACAGGCCGCTGCTGCTGGCGGTGCGCAGCAGGCTCTCGCCCCGTTCGATACCGGCGCGCATATCCCGCACTCGCCCCGCCATATAGGCGTTATCCACCGCATCGGCCACCAGCGTCAGCGCAGTGTTCAGCGGCACCCCTGCCTTGAGCATCATGGAAAAACTGCGGGCAAAACGGGCCAGCAGGGAGCGCTCTATGATGGTGCCGACGATCGGCAACTTGAGCTGCCAGCGGTGCCAGGTCAGCTTGCCCTTGGTGGTGGCGACCCAGCGGCGCCAGCCGAACACCATCCCAGCCAGAATGGCGAGCAGCAGCCACCAGTAGTGGACGAAAAAGTGCGAGGTGGCGAGCAGAATGCGGGTCGCCAGCGGCAACTCCACCCCGAATTTGGCAAACATGCCGGCAAACACCGGGATCACCATGATATTAAGGATCACCATGGCGATACCGATGGCGATCATCACGAAGCTGGGGTAGCGCATGGCGGTCTTGATCCGCTTGCGGGTCTCCAGCTCCAGCTCGAAATAGGTGGCGAGCTGCAAAAAGGCCTCTTCCAGCTGACCGGTGTTCTCACCCACATGGATAATGGCGACAAACAGGCTGCTGAATACCTTGGGGTGCGCCTGCATCGAGCTGGAGAGCGGGCGACCGTTGCCAAGATCTTCCCCCAGCGAGTGAAGCGCCCGCTTGAGCGGCTTGCTGTGAGTGCTCTCCTCCAGCCCGGCAATGGCGCGCAGGATCGGGATCCCGGCCCGGGTCAGGGCATACATCTGGCGGCTGAAGATCACCAGCTCATCCAGCTTGACGCCCCCTTCCAGCAACAGCGACCAGTCAATGGCGGCGGATTTGGCCTTGCCCGGTTTGAGCTCGGTGGGCATCACCCCGCGGCGCATCAGCTGCTCGGCGGCCGCCATCTCGTTGGCCGCTTCGACCACGCCACTGGTGGCGTTGCCCTGGCTGTCACGCCCCTTGTAGGCAAAGTTAGCCATCGCTTACCCCAAATCCTCGGCCAGTCGCAGCACCTCATCCACCGAGGTGATCCCCTGACGGGCATAATCGAGGGCAGTGAGGGCCAGCGGCCGGTAGTGTTCGTGTTGACGGGCCGCCTTGGCGAACCCTTCCGCATCGTTGCGGCGCAGGGCATCCATCATCGGCTGATCCAGCTCCAGCAGCTCGTAGACCCCGATCCGGCCGGAATAACCGGTAAAGTTGCAGCTCTGGCAACCCCGGCCCTTGTGATAGGTGTGTTGGCCAGGCGCCTCGCCAGAGAGCACGGTGAGCCAGGTGGCCTGCCCTTCGTCGGGCGCCTTCTCCTCGACGCAGTGCTCACATACCCGCCGCACCAGCCGCTGGGCAACCACCGCACGCAGAGCGCTCGCCACCAGATAGCCGGGAGCCCCCATGTCGATAAGGCGCAAGGCACTGGTCACCGCATCGTTGGTGTGCAGGGTGGTCAGCACCAGATGACCAGTGATGGCGCCACGCAGACCGATCTCTACCGTCTCGTTGTCCCGCATCTCACCCACCAGCAGGATGTCCGGGTCCTGACGCAGGGTGGAGCGCAGCACGTGTGAGAAGGTAAGGCCGATCTTGGGATTGACCTGCACCTGATTGACACGGGAGAGGCGATACTCCACCGGGTCTTCTACCGTGATGATCTTGTTGCTGGACTGGTTGAGCTCGGAGAGGGCGCCATAGAGGGTGGTGGTCTTGCCGCTACCGGTCGGGCCGGTCACCAGGATCATGCCGTGCGGCCGTTTGAGCTGACGGCGGAAACGGGTCAGGATCTCCGGCGGCATGCCGGTCTCGGTCAGCGACAGGATGCCGGAGGATTGATCCAGCAGACGCATCACCACAGACTCGCCATATTGCACCGGCATGGTGGACATCCGCACATCCACATCGCGACCGCGCACCTTCATGTTGAAGCGGCCATCCTGCGGCAAGCGCTTCTCCGAGATATCGAGCCCCGCCACCAGTTTGAGGCGCAGCACCAGCGCCTGGGCGATGCGCACCTCGTTGAGGATATTCTCGTGCAGAATGCCGTCGATCCGCTGGCGAATGCGCAGCACTTTTTCGTCCGGTTCGATGTGGATATCCGACGCCCCCACCTGCACCGCATCCTCGAACAGGGAGCGCAGCAGCTTGGCCACCGTCGCCTCCCCCTCGTCGTTGGCCCCCAGATTGCTGGAGCCCAGCTCGAAGCCGGAGTCCTGATACTCCTCTTGCAGCTGTTCGGCGAAGCTCTCGATCTCGCGGGTCCGGCGATAGAGACGGTCGAAATACTCCAGCAACTGCCCTTCACGCGCCACCGCCAGCACCATCTCACGGGGGCTGAGCAGGGCGGCGATGGCATCCAGCGCACTCAAGTCCGCCGGATCAGACATGGCCACCGTCACCTTGTTGTCAGTGAGGTTCACTGCCAGCGCCCGATAGCGGCGCGCCTGCACTTCGGGCAGCAGCGGCACCGCGGCGGCGTCGATGGTGAGGTTGTTGAGATCGAAGAAAGGCACATCCAGCTGGCGGGCGAGGAACTGCAACAGCTGCACCTCGCTGATAAAGCCGAGGTCGATGAGGGTGGTGCCCAGCTTGCGGCCGGTCTGACGCTGCTGCTGCAGGGCAAGCTGCAACTGATCATCAGAGATGATCTGCTCTTGTACCAGCAGGTCGCCGAGGCGCATTTTCAGTCTGGGTTGTGCCATGTTTGCTCCGATCTCTGTTACTTCACACCCGTTGCCGCATCCGATTAGGCTTTGCTAATCGAACCTGCTGTTTATCAAGGGGTTAGTTGGCCAATTCGTTGTTCCAGCCAGTTGGTCGACGCCTCGCCGAGGTTGCCGTGCAACAAAGCGTTGCGATAGGCATCGAGCGCCCGCTGGCTGTGACCCTGACCATCCTCGGACACGCCGAGACCAAGCCACCAGCGGCCCTGATCCGGCTGCTGACGCAGCAGCTTCACATAGAGCACCGCCGCATCGGCATTCTGGCCCAGCTCCTGAGTCAGCCCGGCCCAGGTGGCGTAGTAGTCCATGTTGCTGGCGAGATCCGGCTGATAACCGGACAGCCAGCCAAGCGCTTGCTGCTGCTGCCCCTCGCTGATGGCAAGGCGGGCCAGTAGCAGACGAAAATCGGCCTGTTGGGGATCGAGCCGGATCCCCTCCTCCAGTAGCTGACGCGCCTCGGTCAGGCGGCCCTCGCCGTAGAGCAACCCCGCCAGCTGCTCGCGCGCCCCCTGGTTATAGGGATCGTGGGCCAGCACCTGATAGTAGTTGTCCTGCGCATCCCGCAGGCTTCCCTTAGCCATGGCGGTAGTCGCCTTGCGCTCCGCCAGTGCCGCCAGCTCCTTGGCCGACAGCTCGACCGTCTCAATCTTTAATACACTCGGTTTGCGCGGTGCGCTGGCGACTGCCTGCTGCTCTGCCGCCAGTTCGGCGTAAAGCTCGGGCTGCAGCTCTTCATCGGTCGGCTCGGACTCGTCAACATCGCTGGAGGCATCAAAGGGCGCACCCTCGGCCACGTCGGCCGAGTCACTCTCGCCTGCCTCATCATTCACCTCGTCCTGACTTGGCAGCGGCAGCGCAGCCGCCACCTCGACCGGCTCGGGCTGGCTGACGGGCGCGGCGGTCCTTGCCACCACATCGGGAGTCACCGCATCAGGAGCTAGCACTTCGCTGGCCGCCGTCACGATATGGGTCTGCTGCCAGTAGATCCAGGTTCGCCAACCGAGGATCCCCAGTGCCAGACCACAGATCAGGGTCAGCAGCAACATCCACCATCCCTGCTGGCGCGCAGGGGCAATATAGACGGCAGCACCTTCGGATCCTTGCTGGCGCCGATCCAGATCTTTCAGCATCTGGTTGATAACGCTCATAGCCAGACTCCATAAGCCAGCATAGGTATCCACCAGCCCCATGTTGACGCACAACGCAGCTGGGGCGCTCTCATATCCCCGAGCATCTGGTTGATCTCGTTCATGATGGCCAGACTCCATAAGCCAGGGCGCACCCCAGCAACAGTAACAAGGGCCACCAGCGCCGTGGCGCAAAGCGGCGGGCATCGTCGGTATCGCGAATGGCGAGCCGTACCAGATGGCTATCGATCTGGCGCACCCCCTGACCATAGGCCAACATCAAGCACTTCTGCGCCAGGATATTGATAAGTCTCGGGATCCCTCGCGATGCGCGCCACAACAGGCGCATGGCTCGGCCGGCAAACAGCGGTGCCCCGCGGTAACCGGAGACCTGCAATCTGTGCTCCAGATAGGCGCGGGTCTCGTCAAAGCGCAGCGGCCGCAGGCAGTAGGAGAAGCCAATCCGCTGGCGCAGTTGGCGCAGATGCGGCTTACCCAGTCTGGTATCCAGCTCCGGCTGACCGAACAGCACGATCTGCAACAGCTTGCTCGACTCGGTCTCGAGATTGCCGAACAGGCGGATCGCCTCCAGTGTCTCGTCCGGCAGCGCTTGCGCCTCGTCAATCAGCACCACCACCCGACTGCCCTGCTGGTGCAGGCTGATCAGGTGACGATGGATACGATCGGTCAGGTCCAGCTCGCTCTGATCCCGTACCGCCAACCCCAGCTCCAGCGCCAGCGCGATGCGCAGCTCGGCCGGAGTGAGGTGGGGATTGGGCAACCAGGCAAGCCGCACCGGACACGCTTCCGAGCCCAGCTCGCTGAGCAGCTTGCGGCAGAGCAGGGTCTTACCGGTGCCCACCTCGCCGGTCACCTTGATAAAGCCCTCCCCCTGCGCCAGCGCCCAGTTAAGCACCTGCAGCGCCTCTTCGTGAGGCGGCAAGCCGTAGTAGAAGCCGGTATTGGGGGTGAGGCCAAACGGTGCCTCCTGTAGGCCGAAGTGGGTCAGGTACATGAGACCTCACCTGCCACGGCAAGCAAGCAGCCTGTTCTGGCAAGGCAGCACAGGCCGTTCGGGATAAGGGTGACCGTATCTGGTATCATGGTTCAGCCCTTGGCCGGATACCACTTGTCGAGCAGCTCGGAGGAGCGTTGCAGCTCGTTTTGCCAAGTGTCTTTCTCCACCACGGTCGGTTTGAGCATAATCACCAGCTCCACCTTCTTGGTGCTCTCGCGGCGGTTGGTAAAAGCTTCGCCCACCCAGGGAATATCCCCCAGCAGCGGCACCTTGCTGACGATCTCCTGCTTGTCGGTCTTCATCAAGCCGCCGATAACGATAATGTCGCCGTTATTGGCCTGCACCACGGTATCGGACTCGCGGATAGAGCTCTTGGCGAGCGGCAGTTCCAGCGGTTTGGCGGTCCCGACATTAATAACCTTCTTCTGCTCTTCGGTATCGATGACGGAGGGGTGGATATGGAGCAGCACCTTGCCCTCTTCATCGATCTGCGGCGTCACATCCAGCGCGATACCGGAAAAGAAGGGGGTCAACTCCACATTAGGAGTCACAATGGGTTCGGCCGTGCCGGTGGAGGTGACCGTGGTGGTCGAGGCGTTGGTGACGAAGTACTCGTCCGTCCCCACCTTGATCACCGCCTTCTGGTTGTTGGTCGCGGTGACACGCGGGCTGGAGAGGGTATTCACGTCCCCCTGGGTCTTGAGCAGATTGACCGCCACGTTGAAGTTACCGTCAGAGATCTTGAAACCGGCCCCGCCGCCCAGCGCACTGAAGATCTGGTTGGGGGTGGTGGGCAACTGAGTCTTGGCCAGCGACTCACCGCCAGTGATCCCCTTGCCGCCATCCCAGCTGGCAGAGAGGCCACTCCAGTCCACCCCCTGCTCGTACCCTTCGTTGAGGGCGACTTCGATGATCCGCGCCTCCAGCACCACCTGACGCTTGAGGTGACTCTCCGATTGATTGAGGAATTCACGCACCGCCTTGAGCTCTTTCGGATAGGCACGGATGGTGACCAGACCCGCCTGCGGGCTGGTGATCACGGCGCGACCATCACCACTGCCGATCAGGGTCTGCAGAGAGTCGCGCAGATCGGTCCAGTAGTCGCTGTTGGTATCGGTCTCGATACGGGTGCCGTTGCTGTTGTCACCGCTCGAGTTATTGCTGGATGAACTGTTGGTGCCACTGTTGTTCGACGCACTGTCGAAGCTGCTGTTATTGCTACCGTTGTTGCTGTCATTGGCGGTCACCCCGCCGGTACTGACCGAGGTACGGGAGAGGCCACGGCGGGACATCATCAGATAGTTGACCGGGATGGTCTCGGTGCGCAGGCCAGCCGGATAGATATGGAAGACATTGCCCTTGCGCTGCACGTCGAAGCCGTACATGTCACCTACCACCGCCAGCACCTCAGGCAGAGTCACATCCTTGAGCTCGACGGAGACCAGCCCGGCCACCCCGGGATGAACCGCCACGCTGTAGCGGGAGCCCTTGAACAGGGAACCGAAAAACTCCACCGCCTCCACGTCGTGCGCCGCGATACGCAGCCGTTTCTCCGGCATGCCGACCGGCATCTGCGGCCGGTTCAACTGCAGCAATTCACTTTGCACCGATTTGGGCAAGGCGGTCAGTGGGGCAGCCTGTTTCTGCTGTTCGTTCATGGCCTGTTTGAGAGCATCCTTGGCCTGGGTCGGCTCGGGGTGCTGATACGAGGTACAGCCTGCAGCCATCATGGCCACGGTGATCAGACAGAGACGGTGTTTTTTCATGTAATTAGGGCACCCTGACTTGCAATTAAACTCGATAAAGCCGATCCACCTCTCGAGAGGCAAGCACGACTCAAACCCGGATCTTGCTGGCAAACAGTGTTACCGCATGGCGTTTTCCCGCCTTTTCCAGCACCACGGCATCGGCATTGATGGCCACCAGCGTATAGCCGTCCACCTGTTGCCCGACCCGATAACTCTTGCCATTGAGTACCGCCAGTGCCGGGCCATTGCCCAGCACCACACTCTGCAGCTTCGGCAAACCGGCGCTGCTCTCGCCGGTCGCACGGGCGCCAACCGCCACATCCGCCAGCGGTGCGGTGGGATCCTGCAATACCTCGACCTGCTGTGCCTGTACCAGCAAGCTGAACAGGCAACAGCACAACGCAAACACTCTAGCCACGGATAAACTCCTTGCTGGTACTCAGGGTGTAGATCTCCATCTCCACCACCGCGCCGGGATAGGCTTTGACCTGATAATCGAACTGCTTCCAGTAGAAGTGGCGCGGCAAGGCTTCCAGCGCTTTAAGATATTGATACACATCGAAATAGCCGCCTTCGAGCTGAAGCCGGATACCATGCTTGTAGAGATTGACCTTCTGCTCCCCCGCCATCAGCGGGGTCGGCTCCAGCGAACTGAGCGCCAGCATGTGAAGGTTGGCGGAGCGGGAGAGCAGCGCCTCCAGCACCAGCGGCATCTCGTGCGCCGGGATCAAGTCGACGGTCTGAGCATTAAGCTCATCGTCGATCCGGGCCAGATCCGCCTCGACCTGCGCCAGCTGGTCGCGAACTCCCTGATTGGGATCCCGCTTGAGCCGAGCCTGTTTGCCGAGGTTTTCCAGCTCCATGATCTCGAGGTCGCGCTCGGCGGCGCTCAGGGCCATGCGATCCTGCTGCAGGCGGGTATCAGCGCCATCGAGCCAGCCGTAGAGTCCGGCCGCGCCCAGCAGTACCAGGCCGGTCAGCAGGATCAACACCCGCTCCCGCTGGCTCAACACGGCGATACGCTGGCCCCATGCCTGCCATTGTGCTTTCAGGTTCATCAGGGTTTCTCCCGCGCAATGCCGCTCAACTGGAAGGTCAAGCGGCCCTCCTTGTCACGGCCGAGGGTCAGTTCACCAAACTCCTTGCCCACTAGGCTCGGGGTCTGCTTGAAGCGATTGACCCAGGCCGGTACATCCTGACTGCGTCCGGCAAAGCCGGAGAGGTTGATCCGCCCTTCGTTGATCTCGATGCGCTGCAACGAGAGGTTGCTGTTGCGAATGCGGGAGAGATCCGCCATCACACTGGCATAGCCCTGGGATTTTTGCAGGGTCAGGCTGCCCAATTGGCGCATCAGCCCCTGCTTGGCAGTCAGCTCATCCTGCTTGTTGACCAGTTGCTGTTGCAACCTGGGATCTGCCTGATGGCGCGCCAGCTCGGCATCGAGCCGCTGCGCCTCGCTGCGCTTGAGTTCCAGCTCGGCAGAGCGCTGCGCCAGCGCCCGGCTGACCTGTTGCTGCTGCCAGCTGTAACCAACACCCGTCAACAGGATCAGTAGCAGCGCAAAACCCCACACCAGCGCCATCTGATTGAGGCTGGCCCACTGCCGCTTGGGGCGAAACTCGGCGCCATAGAGGTTTATCTGACGTTTCATCACGCATCCTCCCCGATGGCGGCGGCATAGGCCGAAAGGTATTCGACGCCGGCCAGGACCGCTTTGTTGGCCATGGCGGAGACGGCAAAGCCGAAGGTTTGCTCCATGTGGCGCACCAGGGTGCCGATAAAGGGCGAGGCGACAGCCAATTGCATCTGCCCCAGCTCGGGCAATTTGAGCTGACCCGCCAGGTAGTCGAGGGAGCGCTGGATCTCCAGCGCCAATGAATCGAGCAGCATGCTGTCCGGCTCATGTTCGCCGGTCAGGCTGATGAAACCGCGCAACTGGCGGGAGAAGCAGAGCCCGCCCTGATGAAAGACCAGCAGTTGCAGATCCTGTCCCTTGGGCTGCCACAGCAGCATGCGCACCACATCATCAGCCTCATAGAGAGAGGTGAGCGCCAGCTCATCGCTGATGATGGATTGCAGGGTGGCGATGCCGTTGATGGCATCGGCCAGCTGTTGCACCCGGCTCTTGGGCAGGCAGATCACATTGATGCGCGGACGACCGGCCGGCGGGGTGGGCAAGTCCACATAGTCCATCGCCAGTTGCAGCACGGGTTCGCTGACATAATCCTTGATGGCCCAGGGGAGCGCCCCCGCCATCTCGGCGTCAGGCACGGCGGGCTTGTCGATCTGGATCTGCTGATAAAGGCTGGCGGCGAGAGCCACCCGCACTTTAGACTTGGCCAGACCATGACGGCTAAACAGCTCGTTGATGGCCACCGCCCACTCCTGTGGGCCGTTGATGGTGCGAGTCGCGAAGACGGGGGGATTACCCACCGCAGCCAGCATGATCCTGTCATTGGCCAGCAACAGCCCGACCTGGCGGCTTGGCGTCGACCGTCTGAACAGTTGTTTCATGTAAGCCCGCCCATCAATATTGGTTAAATGTGAGAAATATTAACATAAACAGCAGATTAGCCTCCAGATAAAAGACGGACTCACCATTGCAAGCCAGCCTTTCAACCGGGCCTGATGGCCATGCCACCCTGCCCTCCCCCCTGCAACGCCTCCACCATCCGTTGCTGACCCGCTATAGCGTCGAACTCTGGTGCAAGCGGGATGATCTGATCCATCCGGCCATCTCCGGCAACAAGTGGCGCAAGCTCAAGTACCATTTGCTGCATGCCAAAGAGCACGGCAAACGGCATCTGCTCTCGTTTGGTGGCGCCTACTCCAACCATATCCACGCGCTGGCAGCAGCAGGGGGCCAATCTGACCTTCGTACCACAGGTATCATACGGGGCGAATCAGATGCCGTCAGCAACACCACCCTGAGCGATGCCAGACGCTGGGGCATGGATCTCATTTTCGTCGACCGACAGAGTTACCGGCGACGGCAGGATCCCCACTGGCTGGCCCAATTTGACGCGCCGGACACCCTGCTCGTGCCGGAAGGTGGCAGCAGCCCACTGGCCATCCCCGGCGTGGCGGAACTGGTCGGCGAAGTGCCCTTCTCGCCGGATCTCTGGGTACTGCCCTGCGCCAGCGGCGGCACCCTGGCGGGCCTGGTTGCCGGCAAGCGGGATCGGGAGCAGATCCTCGCCATTGCGGTACTGAAGGGGGGCGGCTTTATCGCTGACGAGGTGCGCCGCCTCCATCCCGCCGCTGCCAATATCCCCGGCTGGCGCATCGCGCTCGATCACCACGATGGTGGCTACGCCAAATTCAGCCCGGCCCTCTGGCAGTGGGTGCAGGATTTCAGTGCCACAACCGACCTGCCCCTTGAGCCCATCTATAGCGGCAAGGCAATGTGGGGGCTGTTTCGCGAGCTGGCGGCAGGCCGTATCGCCCCCGGCAGCAAAGTCGTCTTTATCCACACCGGCGGCATGCAGGGGCTCGCCGGGCTGCGGGAGCAGGGGCGACTGTGATCCCCGCCTGACGGCAACCGCAAACAGCATCGCAAACAACAGAGGGTCGCCCCAAGGCGACCCTCTGTTGTTTTTCTCACGCACCAGCCGGTTCTAGCACCAGCCGCTGGGGCTCGGCAAACCAGGGCCCCTGCCCTGCATGCACCCCGAGGTGGCGCAGCATCTTCCACTCGTCGCCACTCTCAACCCCCACTGCCAGCACCCGGGTGCGGGTATTGGCGCAGCCGCCTACCAGACTGCGAACCGCCATCTGGTTGACCTGACGGGCATGGATCTCCCGCACCAGACTGGGGTGCAGCTTGAGGAAGTTGATCTCGAACTCCTTGATGTACTGGGTGCTCACCACATCCTGACCGGCATGATCGATGGCCAGCTGGCAACCCAGCATCCGCAAGGAGCGCAGTGGCCGCTTGAGCGCCTCGAAGTGGCGGGTCACCTGGGATTCCGAGAGTTGCAGGATCAGCCGCTCGTTGGTGCTGCGCGGCAGCTGGAACAAGGCGAAAAAGAGCCAGCGCTGGAACTCGCGGTTGAGCAGGCTCTGGGCACTCAGGGTCAGGCTGATGGGGCAGCTCTGCTCGGAGCGCTGGCGCAGCAGGGCGATCGTCTGCTCAGCCACCAGCCGATCCAGTTGCAGCAACAGACCCACCTTCTCCGCCATCGGCATAAAGATCCCCGCCTGCAGGGCCCGCCCCTGCTCGTCGTGCAGATAGGTGAGCAGCTCCTGCTGCAACACCACCTGCCCCCGATCCTGCTGGATCGGCTGGGTGTAAAATTCGATACCGTGCTCTTCGAGACGGCGGCTGATCAGGGTGCGCCAGCGTACCGTGCCCTTGCTGCTCTGCTCCTCATCCAGCTGCTTCTCGTAGAGGAACCAGCCGTTGTGGCCCTGCAGACGGGCGCTCTTGAGGGCCAGCTCCGCCTCCTCCTGCACCTTGAGCAGGCTATCTTCTGCCTGATAACAGACGGCGCCGAGATAGACCGCCGTGTCGGGGTTGACCTCCTGCGGCCAGTGCAGCCGTTGCAGGCTCTTGAGCAGCTGGCTGGCACTATCCACCATCTCGCTCTCGGACATATTGGGCAGCAACACCGCAAAGACCTGACCGGCGTAGCGGGCCTGCAGGGCACCGTTGTGTTTGCGCACGAAGGCACCTATGGTGGCGCTCGCCTCCATCATCAAATCGTGCCCCAGCAGCTCGAACTGATCGGCCTCCAGCTCCTCCAGACAGGCGAGATCGATCAGCAGCACGCCGCCGCTCATCACGCTCGCCTCCATGATGGCGCTCTCCAGCCGGTTGTCGAAAAACAGCCGGTTGCCGATGCCGGTCATCTTGTCGACGAAAGCGTTGCTGCGAATGAAGTTGTCGAAGCGGCTACGCTCCTTGCGGGCATCAGCCAGCTCGGCGAGCAGATGATCGAGGGCCTGACTGGCGGCCACCGGCCACTCTTCGGCGGGGTCATGACTCAGTTTGGAGAGTTTGTCATCGAGGATCAGCTGGGCGCGAATGCCAAGCAGCTCGGCCCCGCGCAGCTGCTGGCGCAGCCAGCGGATGGAGTACCAGAGACCGAACACCACGATAAAGATGCCCAGCGAGATGCCGGACATCGCCTTGATGGAGTATTCAGCCTCCTTGAAGGGGCGCTCCAGTTTGAAGTTGGCCTGCATGCCGGCCTGATGGGGCAGCGGGTGGCTGTATGGCACCAGCAGCTGTTCGTCGACCGGATTGCGCACATCGCGGAACCAGTAGACCCGCTGGTTATTCTGGCGCACCTCCAGCTCGACCACATGGGCAGCCCGCAGCAGGGTGGGCAGCCAGTGGCTCATATCCTCCATGTCGTGAGCAACATCGAGCTGCTTGTCGATCACTTCGACCAGCGCATCGACCTTCTTTTGCTGCAACTCCATGCCCAGCTCGCGAAAGCTGAACACCCCGCCAATCAGCACGGTCGCCATGGCTGCGATCACGCAAAGGGTGATAAATGAGACAAGCTGTGTAGTGAGTTTCATGCGCCTTTCCGTATGCCCAGCATCATCCATGTCGCCTCATGGTAGCAGCGGCGATCGGGCCACAGCTATGGATGAAGATCCCGCTTCTGCAATTTAAGCGGGCAAGCATAACCCAAAGCAGCGGGAAAATACCAAGGATGACGGGCTACAGATGCGGGAAAGTGCGGGATGACAGACAGAAAAATGGTCCCTCAAAGGGGACCAAAAGGAACACTCATATCAAAACTAACACTCTGTGCTACTGACAAAAAACAGATACAGGAGTATTGAACACACGGTGAGTCAAACCGCAGGGCTACTTTAATGCAGTTCGGATAAGCTAGACAATTGTCATTTATGACAGGTAAGCGATTGAATCTAGCCAAGATTAATAATAAAAACATTTAAAATCATGCGGTTAAGAAAACCATCAACAAGTGTGACAAGCCGATCTCAAATTGATTGCACTAATGCTCTATGATGTGGATGCATTTTTGTCTCTTATGAAATTGGCAAGGATCCCATGCTGCATATCCGCCCTCTCTGGAACAGCTTGCTGTTGTTTGCTTTCCCCATTTGTATCGGTCAGTTAGCCGTGCCCTGGCTGAGCACGCCTATGACGTACCACCTGCTGGAACAGAAGGTGATCGAAATAGAAACGGCAATGGCGGAACGAAACAGCGAGCTGGATGCCGCACTCAGTAACCAGCTGGCACAGTTTGTTTTTGACTGTGGTGCCCAGGACATGGCCTTGCTGCGTGACCCGCGCTTCTACAGCACCCATATCCGCCTGCAAGGTCTGGAACTGGCCTCGGGGGTCGGTTGCTCCAGCATTGGGCCCGGAATCCCCCTGTTACATAACGTTAATCAAGATGCTCCGCTGGCCGGTAAATATGGCCTGACTGCCACCGCAGCAAGGTTCAATACCGAGCAAGAGCTGGTGGCCTATGCCAAATCAGGGGAAAACATCGCCTATTGGGTGCTGGATAACAGCTGGAGCCACCAACTGCTGCAACACCCTTGCCCCAACTGCTTCTATCTGGAATTTACCCCCCTTCACGAGGGGATCACCCCGACCCTTTTTCCCCGTGGCAACCAGGCCATCAAAAATGACAACAACAGCTATAGCCAGAGCTTCTTCGATGCCGAGCATATGACCAAACAGACTATCTGGGCGGGGCAGGCGCTGGAACAGTTTGCACAGCAGCAAGTCCGCTCTTATGCCTTATGGATCGGGACATCGCTCGGTCTGGTGATGGTGGTGCTATACGGGTTGCTGCGCACTTATCGGCGCTCCCTCAAGGGCGTGATCCAGGCTGGTCTGGCGCACCGTGAATTCATCCCCTTCTATCAGCCCATCGTAGACACTCGCGCTTATGCGGTGGTCGGCTTCGAAGCGCTACTGCGCTGGCGGCGGGGCGGCGAACTGATCCCGCCGGGCCTTTTCATCGACTATGCAGAAGAGCAGGGACTGATCCTGCCGATGACTGAACAGTTGCTGGAGCAGGTAATCAATGACCTGCCGCAACTGGCACCGGAGCTGTGGGTCAGCGTCAATCTGGTGGCCGCCCATATCGAGCGCCCTTTATTGCGCAATCTGTTAAACGAGCTTCCCCCGGTTTGCCCCGCCAGACTCACCTTCGAGCTGACCGAGCGCAAACCGATCCTCGATATCAAGGCCGCAACCGACGAGATCACCCTGCTGCAGCAGATGGGCTACCACTTCAAGCTGGATGATTTCGGCACCGGCTACGGCGGCTTCGCCTACCTGCAGAGCCTGGGGATCCGCCAGATCAAGATCGACAAGATGTTCGTCGACACCATCGGCACCAACGATCTCAAGTGCAGCGTGCTGGATGCCATTATCGCCTTTGGCCGGGAGTCGGGGATGCAGATGATTGCCGAAGGGGTCGAGACTCCGGAGCAGGTCGAATACCTCCACCAACAGGGTGTTTATCTGATCCAGGGCTGTGTCTTTGGCAAACCCATGTCATTGGCGGATCTGCGGCAGTGGCTACACACCTTCCGGCACGGGGGGAAAGATTTACATCCGGTAACAAAATAAGCGGCCGCACGCAGTCCATTGCTTTTATCAGCAGTCCATTGCTTTTATCATAAGCAGCGGTTACCTGCGCAACCGCCAGTAACAGCGCAATTTACCCCCCCACTCATCCACCTTTCACAAGAGAACCATTGCCTATGAAGACAGTTATCCGGCAAGAGATTGCCCTGCCCGTCGGCCTGCTCACCCTGCTCTTTTTCAAGACGCTCGGCAGCGACCTGCTGACAGAGACAACTCCGCTCGGGATCTATCTTCCTGTGTCGGCGGGGCTGCTTGCCATCGTCACCTGGGCCATCTTCTCGGTGGTGCGCCACTCCGATGCCCTCGCCATCAAGCTGGGCGAACCCTTTGGCACCCTGATCCTCACCCTCTCGGTCATTTCGCTGGAGGTGGTGATGATCTCCTCGGTGATGCTGACCGGCGAGCCCAACCCCACCATGGCCCGCGATACCATGTTTGCGGTAGTGATGCTGGTGAGTACCGGTCTGGTGGGCTTCACCCTACTGTTTGGCGGCTGGCGCTACCACACCCAGAGCTTCAATCTGGACGGGGTCAAATCCTATCTGGTGGCCATCATTCCGCTGGCCCTGCTCTGCCTGGTGCTGCCCAACTTCACCGAAGGGGGCAACATCGGCAGTATGTCGCGCGCCATGTCATGGATGCTCATCATCATTTCGGTGCTACTCTACGGCGTCTTCCTGCTGATCCAGACCCGCAGCCACAGCCACTTCTTTGTCGACAGCGACCATGAGGATTACGAGGAGCACCACGGCCCGCTGCAGAGTAACGTCTATCACACCCTGCTGCTGCTCGCCTACCTGCTGGTGGTGATCCTGCTGGCCAAGACCCTGGCCATCCCCATCAACTACGGGGTGCATGTGATGGAAGCACCCGCCGCACTGGGCGGCTTTATCGTCGCCTGCATCGTGCTGGCCCCCGAAGCAGTCGGCGCCATCAAGGCCGCCATCAACAACCAGCTGCAGCGGGCAATGAACCTCTACTTTGGCTCGGTGCTGGCCACCATCGCCCTCACCGTGCCTGCCGTACTCTTTATCGGCTCCATGCTGGGTCAGGAGGTGCGCCTCGGCCTCTCCCCCGCCGATATGGTGCTGCTGGTCACGACCTTGATGGTCTGTAAAGTGACCTTCAGCAGCGGCCGTACCAATGTGCTGCACGGCGCCACCCATCTGGTGTTGTTTGTGGTCTATCTGTTCCTGATGTTCGAACACGAATAACTGCGTTCAACCAACGTCAGACACGCAAAGACCGCCCAATTGGGCGGTCTTTTGTTATCTGCTCCCTGCTCTCACCGGCGACAGTAAAGCGGCGTCCCCCTCATCCCCCACCCTTCTCCCGCCAGGAGAGAAGGGGGATCAAGGCTTACAGACTGGGCAGCACCCCGGTCGGGATCAGGTCGTTGTAGCTGGCACGGCCCAGCAGGGCGGCGGCCGCTTCGATATCCGGCGCGAAGTACCTGTCCTTGTCGTAGAAGCTCACCTCTGCCCGCAGTCGTCCCTTGGCCAGCTCGATCAGCTCGGTACTACGCAGCGGCGCGCGAAAATCGAGCCCCTGTGCCGCCGCCAGCAGTTCGACTGCCAGAATGCCACGGGTGTTCTCGGCCATATCGGCAAGCCGGCGGCCAGCGAAGGTCGCCATGGAGACGTGATCCTCCTGATTGGCGGAAGTGGGCAAACTATCCACCGATGCGGGATGGGCCAGGGTCTTGTTCTCGGAGGCGAGCGCCGCCGAGGTGACCTGAGCGATCATAAAGCCCGAATTCACCCCGCCATTGTTGACCAGAAACGCCGGCAGACCGGACATCCGCGAGTCGATCAACAGCGCCATGCGCCGCTCGGAGAGGGAACCTATCTCGGCGATGGCCAGCGCCAGATTATCGGCCGCAAAGGCCACGGGTTCTGCGTGAAAGTTGCCACCGGAGAGGATCTCCTCGTCATCGGCAAACACCAGCGGGTTGTCGGAAACCGCGTTGGCCTCGCACACCAGCACCTCGGCGGCCTGACGGATCTGGGTCAGGCAGGCACCCATCACCTGCGGCTGGCAGCGCAATGAGTAGGGATCCTGCACCTTCTCGCAATTGTGATGGGACATGCCGATCTCGCTGCCATCCACCAGCAGGTGGCGGTAGCAGGCAGCTGCATCGATCTGGCCACGCTGACCGCGCACCGCGTGGATGCGGGCATCGAACGGCCGGCGGCTGCCGAGCGCAGCTTCAACGCTCATGGCTCCTATGGTGATGGCACCGGCGTAGAGATCCTCGGCATGGAACAGCCCTTCCAGCGCGAAAGCGGTGCTCGCCTGAGTGCCATTGAGCAGCGCCAGTCCCTCTTTCGGCGCCAGTGCGATGGGCTCGAGCCCGGCAATTTTCAGCGCCGTGGCTGCGTCGATCAGCTCGCCGTTGTGGCGCGCCTTGCCCTCCCCGATCAGCAGGCAGCTCATATGAGCCAGCGGCGCCAGATCGCCGGAGGCACCGACGGAGCCCTTCTTCGGCACCACCGGATAGACTTCGGCGTTGATGAGGGTCATCAAGGCCTCAAGCACCGTCAGCCGGATACCGGAGAAACCCCGCGCCAACGAGTTGAGCTTGAGCACCATCATCAGCCGTACGGTGGCGTCATCCATGTACTCGCCAATCCCTGCCGCGTGGGAAAGCACGATGGAGCGCTGAAGCTCGTCCAGCTGCTCCACCGGAATGCGGGTGTTGGCCAACAGGCCAAAGCCGGTGTTGATGCCATACACCACCCGGTTCTGCTCGATCACCTTGGTAACCACGGCGGCTGAGGCGTGGATCCCCGGCAGCGCGGCCGGATCCAGTGAAACATGTACCGGCTCGCGGCTGACGCGGCGCAGGGTGGCAAGATCCAGCTCGCCCGGAGTAATAGTCAATTCAAACATGGTGTTACACCTTTCCTTTGACACCGTTGGCGCCGTCAATCATCGGCAGATCCAGTTTCGCCTCATGGGCACAGTTGATGGCAATCTCATAGCCGGCATCCGCGTGGCGCATCACCCCGGTGGCCGGGTCGTTGCGCAGCACCCGACCGACCCGCTTGGCAGCGTCATCGGAGCCGTCGCAGACGATCACCACGCCGGAGTGCTGGGAGAAGCCCATACCGACCCCGCCGCCGTGGTGCAGAGAGACCCAGGTCGCGCCGCCAGCGGTGTTGAGCAAGGCGTTGAGCAGCGGCCAGTCGGAGACGGCATCGGAGCCATCCATCATCGACTCGGTCTCGCGGTTCGGGCTCGCCACCGAGCCGGAATCCAGATGGTCGCGGCCAATGACGATGGGGGCCTTCAGTTCACCGTTTTTCACCATCTCGTTGAAGGCCAGACCAAGGCGTACCCGATCCTTGACCCCGACCCAGCAGATCCGCGCCGGCAGCCCCTGAAACGCGATGCGCTCGCGGGCCATGTCGAGCCAGTTGTGCAGGTGAGGATCATCGGGGATCAGCTCTTTCACCTTCTGATCGGTCTTGTAGATATCTTCCGGATCGCCGGAGAGGGCCACCCAGCGGAACGGGCCTATCCCCTCGCAGAACAGCGGGCGGATATAGGCGGGGACGAAGCCGGGGAAGTCGAAGGCGTTTTTCACCCCCTCCTCAAGCGCCATCTGACGGATGTTGTTGCCGTAATCCAGAGTCGCCGCGCCGCGCTCTTGCAGGGTCAGCATCGCCTCCACCTGACGGGCCATGGAGCGACGAGCGGCCAGATTCACCTCCTGCGGGGCACTCTGCTGCAGTTCGCGCCACTTGGCCACGCTCCAACCCTGCGGCAGGTAGCCGTGCACCGGGTCGTGGGCGGAGGTCTGGTCGGTCACCACGTCAGGGGTGATGCCCCGGGCCACCAGCTCGGCGAACACATCGGCGGCGTTGCCGAGCAGACCGACCGAGACCGCAGTGCCGCTCTGCTTGGCCTCTTCGACCATGGCCAGCGCCTCATCCAGGCTGTGAGCCTTCTTGTCGACGTAACGGGTGCGCAGACGAAAATCGATGCGGGTTTCGTCGCACTCCACGGCGATCATCGAGAAGCCAGCCATGGTAGCGGCCAGCGGCTGGGCGCCGCCCATGCCACCGAGACCACCGGTGAGGATCCAGCGCCCTTTGGGTTCACCGTTGAAGTGCTGATTGGCCACCGCGAAGAAGGTTTCGTAGGTGCCCTGCACGATCCCCTGAGTGCCGATGTAGATCCATGAACCCGCGGTCATCTGGCCGTACATCATCAGGCCCTTCTTATCGAGCTCGTTGAAATGCTCCCAGTTGGCCCAGTGGGGCACCAGATTAGAGTTGGCGATCAGCACCCGCGGCGCATCCTTGTGGGTCTGGAACACCCCGACCGGCTTGCCGGATTGCACCAGCAGGGTCTGATCCTCCTCGAGCCGAGTCAGCACCTCGACGATCTTGTCAAAGCAGGCCCAGTTGCGGGCAGCGCGACCGATGCCGCCATAGACCACCAGCGACTGGGGATGCTCGGCCACCTCGGGATCCAGGTTGTTCATCAACATCCGCAGCGGCGCTTCGGTGAGCCAGCTCTTGGCGGTCAGTTCGGTGCCACGCGGGGCACGGATCACGCGGTTCGGATCATGACGGGGATCCTGCTGTTGCACAGACATACACACTCCTTGTTGTATCAATAGGGTGCCTTCGGCGATGTGCGGCCAAAGGGTTAACGGGTCAACAGATGAACCAGCCGCGCGGCCACGCGGGCACTGCGGTTGTCCTGATCCAGCGTCGGGTTGTACTCGGCCAGATCGGCAAGCCTGAGCTTGCCGCTGGCCCGGATATGGGCAATGAGCGGTTCGATCACCGCCAGCTCCACGCCGCGAGCGGCGGGGGCACTCACTCCCGGCATAACGGCGCCGGGCAGCACGTCGAGATCGATGGTTAGATAGAGGTGATCACAATCGGCGATAAAGGCGTCCAGCCCGCTTAGCAAGGCTGGCAGCTCGGTCTGGGTCATCGCCTCGTCCAGCACATGCCACACACCCAGCGCCTTGGCACGGGCAAACAGCGCCTGGGTATTGGCGGTCTCGGCCACCCCAAGGCAGGCGTAGTGAAACGGCGTGCCCTGAGCGGCGCACTGCTCGGCAATCTGGAAAAAGGGGGTGCCGGAGCTGGCCTGCTCCTGCTTCATGCGCAGGTCGAAGTGGGCATCGAGGTTGATAATGCCGACCCTGCCACTGCCGCCCAGATGACTGTTGAGGCCACTCCAGCTGCCGAACGCCACCTCGTGACCGCCCCCCAGCACCAGCGGAAAGTGGCCCACATCGAGTGCTGCGGCAACCCGCTCGGCCAGATGGCCGTGGGCGGCGTCGAGATCGCCGTCGGGGCAACTCACATCCCCACCATCGTAGACGGGTCGATTCAGATGCCAGGCAGTGTTGGCCAGCAACTTGCGCACCGCCAGCGGCGCCGCCGCTGCACCGACACGCCCCTTGTTGCGGCGTACCCCTTCATCGCAGGCAAAGCCGAGCAGTACCACACCGGCAGTGTCTTGTGCTCCGGCGGTCCAGGGCTGCACCTCTTGCCAAGGCAGAACTTTGTCATGCCAGCGCAGGGCCAGTTCACCATCTTCCGGATCCTGTCGTCCTTGCCAGAGCGACATATCGACCGGGTTTAACTTATCCATGAAGGCTCTCCTTGCCGTTGAAGATGCGGCCTGCCAGCTGATCGACGCCGACCATGTAGCTCAGCTCGGCCGGATGGGCGCAGTGCCAGATCAGGAAATCGGCCGCCATCCCCACCCTGAGCTGGCCAAGGCGATCCTGCTCGCCGAGCGCTTTGGCGGCGTGGCGGGTCACCCCGACCATCGCCTCCACCGGAGTCAGGCCAAACAGGGTACAGGCCATGTTCATCGCCATCCGCAGCGAGACGATGGGGGCGGTACCCGGGTTGATGTCGGAGGAGACCGCCATCGCCACCCCCGCCTTGCGCAGCGCGGCAACCGGCGGCAGCTTGATCTCTTTGAGGAAGTAGAAGGCGGTGGGCAGCAGGGTGGCGACCACGCCACGGTGGGCCAGCGCCAGGATCCCTTCCAGATCCAGATACTCCAGATGATCCACCGAGAGGGCGCCAAAGTTGGCGGCGAGGGTGCTGCCACCGAGATTGGAGAGCTGATCCATATGCCCCTTCACCGGCAGGCCGTATTGATCCGCCGCCAGATAGACCTGCTCGGTCTGGGCCAGCGAGAAACCGATATGCTCGCAGAAGACATCCACCGCATCGGCCAGACCCGCCTCGGCGGCGGCCGGGATGATCTCTTGGCAGATGGTCTCGACCCAGCTGTCGGGATCGTCGCGATACTCCGGCGGCACAGCATGGGCCGCCAGCAGAGTGGTCTTGACCCGGATCGGCAACGCCTCTCCCAGTCGGCGGGCCACCCGCAGCATCTTGAGTTCGTCATCCAGCGTCAGGCCGTAGCCGGACTTGATCTCCACCGTGGTGACCCCTTCGCGGATCAGGGATTTCACCCTCGGCAGCGCCAGCTCGAACAGTTGCTCTTCGCTGGCGGCACGGGTGGCACGCACCGTGCTGATGATGCCACCGCCCCGACGGGCGATCTCGGCATAAGGCACCCCCTGCTGGCGCAGCTCGAACTCCTCGGCACGGCTGCCGGCGAAGACCAGATGGGTGTGGCAATCGATAAGGCCGGGAGTGACCAGCTTGCCCTGCATATCCTGCCAGTGAGCAGGATGGGGCCCCTTAAGCTCGGCCATCGGCACCAGCGCGTGGATCTTGCCATCCCTCACGCCGATGGCATGGAGCGGCAGCAGGCCGTAGTCGGCCAGCTCATCATTCAGGGTGGCGGGTGTCACGTTGAGCCAGACCCGCTCGCAGTTCAACAGTTCCTTGTTCATAGCGACCTCAAATGTATATACATATCCTTATAGTCGATCTCTATGACGAAAGAAAGAGCGGCGTTCACATCCTGATAACAGCATCAAACTTAGAGTTTAAGCACAAAAAAGCCCACCAGGAGGTGGGCTTGAGAAGAATCGATTTGTATAGACAATTAGGGCAGCTGCGCCTTGGAACTCAGCTTGTAGCGGGAACCTGGGGAGAGCAAACGGGCATAGGAGACCAGATGCCCCTCCGACCAGGTACGCCGGTGCAACAACAGGCAGGGAGAATCTACGCGGATTTGCAACAATCCCGCCTCACCGGCGCTGGGCAACACGGCTTCCACCACGTGCTCCATCTCGGAGAGGGGGCAGACATCCATCAGATAGCGGTTGGGGGTCTGTTGGGTAAAATCCTGCTCGCCATAGCCCGGCAAACGCCCGGCATCGACGAAGCGCTCCTCCAATTGCAACGGCTCCCCATCGGCCTGATGGACGATCAGGCTGTGAAAGATGGGGGCGCCAACCCGCAGCCCCAGTTGTACCGCCACCTTCTCGTCAGCGGCCAGTCGCTGTAGCCGGATCACCCGGGCGCTGTACTCGCCGCCACGCTCGGCGATCTCGTCGGCAATATTGCGAATAGCCAGCAGCGGCGACTCGGTACGCCGGTCCGCCACGAAGCTGCCGGAACCGGCGGTACGCACCAGCCACCCTTCCGCCACCAGTTCCCGCAGCGCCCGGTTGACCGTCATCCGGCTCACGGTGAACTGCTCGCACAGGGCCGCTTCGGTCGGGATCCTGTCCCCCGCCTGATAGTGGCGTTCGCGGATCCCGTCCAGAATGTGCTGTTTGATCTGCAGATAGAGGGCTGGCGCCACCATGAAGCTCCCTAGCGCCGACGGTGGGGCGGACGCATGTCCGGCCAGGCGCGGTAGACATCGGGGATCTGATCCGGGCCGCTGATGCAGAGATCGAGATCGTGCAGCAAGCCATCCTTGATCCCGTAGATCCAGCCGTGAACGGCCAGCTCCTGCCCCTTGCGCCAGGCGTTCTGGATGATGGTGGTATGGCAGACGTTGGCGACCTGTTCGGCCACGTTCAGCTCGCACAGGTAGTCGAAGCGCTCATGCTCATCCTCGATGGCCTCAAGCTCTTCACCATATTTGAAGTAGACATCCTTGATGTTGCGCAGCCAGTTGTCGATGAGACCCAGCTCCTGATTCTGCATCGCGGCCTTGACGCCGCCGCAGCCATAGTGACCGCAGACGATGATGTGCTTCACCTTGAGCACTTCTACCGCGTATTGCAGCACGGAGAGGCAGTTGAAATCGGTATGTACCACCAGATTGGCGACGTTGCGGTGGACGAAGACATCCCCCGGCAGCAACCCCATCAGCTGGTTGGCGGGAACCCGGCTGTCGGAACAACCGATCCAGAGGTATTCGGGGGCCTGCTGGGCAGAAAGAGTGGCAAAGAAGGCGGGGTCTTCGGCCTTGATCCGTTCGGCCCACTCACGGTTGTTGGTAAACAGGTCGTTCAACAGTTTCACTTCTGCTCTCCCTAATGTGGCAGTGGCGGCAACATAACACACTCAAGGGTAACCAAAGCAAGGCCGACCAGATCCCTGCGAAACAAAAACAGGGCCATCAGGCCCTGTTTTTATGAGAGGAAGCATCAGGCTTCCATGGCATCTTTCAGCTTCTTGAGTGCGTTCTTCTCAAGCTGACGTACCCGCTAGGCGAATACAATTATGCTTCCATCGCATCCTTCAGCTTCTTGAGAGCATTCTTTTCAAGCTGACGCACACGCTCGGCAGAGACGCCGTAGGTATCGGCCAGCTCCTGCAGCGTGGTCTTGCTGTCATCATCGAGCCAGCGGGCGCGGATGATGTGCTGACTGCGCTCATCCAGGGTGGCGAGGGCAGAGCTCAGGCGACGGGTCGCGTGATCGTCCCAGTTGTCGTTTTCGATGGTGGCGGCCAGATCGGAGGATTTGTCCTCCAGATAGTGAACCGGAGCGAAACCGCCTTCTTCTTCATCATCACCCACCAGATCGAACGCCTGATCGTAGTTGGCCATCCGCGCTTCCATCTCGGTCACGTCAGCGGCAGAAACGCCGAGATCGGCCGCCACGGCCTGAACCTCTTCGTGGTTCAGCCAGCCCAGACGTTTTTTGGATTTGCGCAGGTTGAAGAAGAGCTTGCGCTGGGCCTTGGTGGTCGCCACCTTGACCATGCGCCAGTTACGCAGGACATATTCGTGGATTTCGGCCTTGATCCAGTGCACGGCAAAGGAGACCAGACGCACGCCGACCGTCGGGTCGAAGCGCTTGACCGCCTTCATCAGGCCGATGTTGCCTTCCTGAACCAGATCGGCCTGCGGCAGACCGTAACCGGCATAACTCTTGGCGACATGAACGACAAAGCGCAGGTGCGACATAACCAGCTGACGAGCAGCCTCGAGATCGCCATCCTGCTGCAAACGCTCAGCCAGTTCACGCTCTTCCTCTGCGCTCAGCACAGGAATAGAGTTTACTGCCTGGATATAGCCTTCCAGACTACCTTGCGGAATCAGAGCCATAGTGCGCTGCAATGAAGTTCCCATCTGTTACCTCTTACTTTTCAATCGAATCAGTCTAACACCCTGAGAGGGTCTGTCTACTGACCGGATGCCATTCTGCGGCGTGTATCAAAGAACATGCCCAGTTTTAGACTGGCTTATCTTAAGCCTGCAGGATGAATCATGAATGAACAGTCAAAAAAAGGGGGTCACAATGAAGGACCCCCGAAAAGTAGCATGCTAAGTCCATTGTTGCGGAGCTCGCAACCTTCACATGCTTGCCAAGTCTGACGAGCAAGGCAGAGGGGCCACACCCGTATAAATGCTTCAGCTTTAATAGACTGCTTATAAATCAGAAGGTTCACTGGATCCAGCGAAGATCCGGAAGATCATTGTTATTCAGAATACTCTGACTATGGGGGCCAAGCCAGAAACGGCCCCTCTTTTACTTGATCCGCATCGCAAAATCCAGCGATTTACTTTGATGATAAAGTAATCAGGATGGTTCGATGTCGCGAATGTGGCGATGGACCGAGAACCAGGAGGCAATCAGCCCCAGCAGGGCGCCCAGCAAGATCAGATTGATCCCGTCTACCGCTCCCATGCCAACCAGCCGGAAGTTACTGTTATACAAGCCCGCCAGCTCCTTCACCACCCCTTCGCTCCAGATCACCATCACTTCGGTCAGCCACCAGGCCAGCATGCCGCCGATCACCCCGAACCAGATGCCGGTATAGAGGAAGGGACGATGAATAAAGGAGTCGGTCGCCCCCACCAGCTTGAGAACTTCAATCTCGGAACGCTGGTTGAGGATGTTGAGACGCAGGGTATTGCCGACAATCAGCAACACGGCAGAGAGCAGCAGCACCGCGATACCGGTAATGGTGTGGCGCAGCAGGTTCATGATCCCCTGCAGCCGGGTCAGCCACTGCAGATCCAGCTTGCCCTGCTCGACCCCCACCTCGTTGTTGAGCTTGCTGAGCAGCTCGGCGGCCCCTTCCGGGTTCTGCCAGCGTGGATCCGGAATGACGCTCAGTACAGGCGGCAACGGGTTGCTGTCGAGATAATCGAGGGCATCGCCGAAGCCGGAGATCTCGCGAAACTCCCGCAACGCATCGTCACGGCTCAGGTAGGTGACCGAATCCACCTCGGGATAGAGCAGGATCCTGTGCTGCAGATCGAGAATGCTTTGCTCCGGCAGATCCTTGCGCAGGTAAAGGGAGATCTGGGAACTACTCTGCCAGCTCCCCTCCACCACCTCGGCGTTTTTCAGCAACACGTGGAAACAAGAGGGCAGTGCCAGACTGACGCCGAGCACCGCCAGCGTCATCAGAGAGGCGAGCGGATTGCGCCACAGCTCCCCGAGACTGGCAAACGCCTGCCGCACATGATCAACCCCGTACATCATCAGACGGCGCAGCGGCGGTTGTTTATGACGAACGATAGCCATCAGAGCTCCTCCCCGGCCGAATACATGCGACCCGCCTTGAGGGTCAGGGTGCGATAGCGCATGCGAGCGATCAGCCCCAGATCGTGGGTGGCAATCAGCACCGAGACCCCAAAATTATTGAACTCCTGAAATAACCGCATGATGTCCATGGAGAGCTGGGGATCCAGGTTGCCGGTCGGTTCATCCGCCAGCAGCAGCGGCGGCTTGTTGACGATGGCACGGGCGATGCCGACCCGCTGCTGTTCACCACCGGAGAGCATCCGCGGCTGGTAACGCTCCTTGCCGAGCAGCCCCACCTTGTCCAGCGCCGCCGCCACGCGCTTGTTGATATCGGCGTGGCTGTAGCCATCGATCACCAGCGGCAGCGCCACGTTGTCAAACACGGTGCGGTCCATCAGCAGGCGGTGATCCTGAAAGATCATCCCGATCTGGCGGCGAACATAGGGGATCTGGCTGCGCTGGATATGGCTGACATCGTCGCCATGAAAGAAGACACGACCATCGGTCGGGCGCTCCATCACGCTGATCAGTTTGAGGAGGGTACTCTTGCCCGCCCCCGAGTGCCCGGTCAGAAAGGCCATCTCCCCCTTGCGCAGGTGAAAGCTGACCTTTTGCAGCGCCTGATGGCCGCCGCTGTATACCTTGCTGACCTTGTCAAAACGAATCATAACGGTTCCCTGAAATTGACAAACCCCGACCGGGATCGACGTATGGGGCACAGATTCATCATCGCAACTCCGAGCCATGATGAAAGAGCAGACCATCTTGCCGCCCCTATAGCAACGAGCTACACCCCAATAGTGACAAACCCCGACCGGAGTCGGGGCATGGAACACTTACTCATCACGGCTGAGCTGACTCATCGCGGCCGGACTTATTCATCGCGGCTGAACAGCGCCTCGATGAAGTCGTTGGCAACGAAGGGACGCAGATCGTCGATCCCCTCGCCCACCCCGATATAGCGGATCGGGATCTGGAACTTGTCGGCCACCGCGAAGATGACGCCGCCCTTGGCCGTGCCATCCAGCTTGGTGAGGGTGATACCGGTCAGGCCAACCGCCTCACTGAACAGCTTGGCCTGACTCAGGGCGTTCTGGCCAGTGCCGGCATCCAGCGTCAGCATGATCTCGTGGGGCGCCTCTTCATCCAGCTTCTTCATCACCCGCACTACCTTCTTGAGCTCTTCCATCAGGTTGCTCTTGTTCTGCAGGCGACCGGCGGTGTCGGCGATCAGCACGTCAGCCCCGCGGGAGCGGGCAGCCTCAATGGCGTCATAAATGACGGAAGCGGAGTCGGCACCGGTATGCTGGGCAATCACCGGAATGTTGTTGCGCTGACCCCAAACTTGCAGCTGTTCGACCGCGGCGGCACGGAAGGTGTCACCCGCCGCCAGCATCACGCTCTTGCCTTCGGCCTGGAACTGCTTGGCCAGCTTGCCGATGGTAGTGGTCTTGCCGACGCCGTTCACGCCGACCATCAGGATCACATAAGGCTTCTTGCTGGTGTCGATCACCAGCGGCTGCTCCACCTTGGCCAGCATCTCGCCCATATCCTGCTTGAGCAGGCCGTAGAGCGCCTCGGCATCCTTGAGCTGCTTGCGATCCGCGTGCTGCACCAGCCCTTCGATGATGCGACTAGTGGTATCCACACCGAGATCGGCGGTCAGCAGCTGGGTTTCCAGCTCTTCAAACAGCTCATCGTCGATCTTCTTGCCACGGAACAGGCCGAAGAAACCTGAGCCGATATTCTCCTTGGTGCGCACCAGACTACGCTTGAGGCGAGCAAAGAAGCCCTCCCGCTGCGGTTTGTCCTGGGTGTCGTCGTCCACCTTGGCGGCCAGCGGCAGAGCGGCCAGGGCGGCGGCCTCAGCCTCCATCGCGGCAACCAGGCGCATATCTTCCGCGCGCTGGGCCTCTTTGGCGATACGGGCGTCTTCAGCAGCCTGAGCTTCAGCGGCAATACGAGCCTCCTCCGCAGCGCGAGCCTCGGCAGCAATACGAGCCTCCTCTGCAGCGCGGGCTTCGGCAGCGATACGTGCCTCTTCCGCAGCGCGAGCTTCGCCGGCAATGCGAGCCTCTTCCGCGGCGCGGGCTTCGGCAGCAATGCGAGCCTCTTCTGCGGCACGGGCCTCGGCAGCGATACGCGCCTCTTCTGCGGCGCGGGCTTCAGCAGCGATACGAGCCTCTTCTGCGACGCGGGCTTCAGCAGCGATACGAGCCTCTTCCGCCGTACGTGCTTCAGCGGCAATACGCGCCTCTTCTGCGGCGCGAGACTCGGCAGCAATGCGAGCCTCCTCCACGGCACGGGCTTCGGCAGCTTGCGCCTCTGCGGCGGCACGCTCCTCTTCGGCGAGCAGCGCTTCGTTGACGATCACCGGCTCCAGATCGGAGGCACACTCCTCCACCACCAGCGGACCGCGGTCGTCCAGCTCGGTCGGCAGGCAGCAATCATCTTGCAAAACGGGATTCTGTGCGCTGGCAGGCACTTCGGGGGCAACAGCCGGCGTACTATCGGAAACAATGTTATCGGAAACGGGAGCGGGGGTAGCAGCGACCTCGGGCTCAACGGTAACGGGGGTGGCTTGGGGTGTCTGTGGTTGGACAGCCTCAGCCTCTTCTTTCTTGCGGCCGAAACCCAGCCAGGAAAACAAACCTTTTGCCATCTAAAAATACTCACATCAAAGGCTGACTGCTAAGATAGCCGTCCCTTGGCGGGTCGGCATAAAAATGAACCGCCTTATACTACCACTTTATTTTCTGACGATGAAACGCGATGCCCAGAGTGAAATCCAGCCGTAGCAACCCGAGCAAAAGCCCTGCCCCGCAAGGAAAATCGGGCTTTGTAAGAATCATCAGCGGCCAGTGGCGAGGCCGCAAATTGCCGGTCAAGGATGTGGAGGGGCTCAGACCCACCACGGATCGCGTCAAGGAGACCATCTTCAACTGGCTGGCCCCCCACATTCGCGGCACCCGCTGCCTCGACCTGTTTGCCGGTAGCGGCGGACTCGGACTGGAGGCGCTGTCGCGCTATGCCGAGCAGGTGACCCTGATCGAAATGGACAAAGGGGCCGCCGACCAGATCAAGAAGAACCTGACCGCCCTCGGTAGCAGTCAGGGTCAGGTGATCCAGTCAGATGCGGTGAGCTGGCTGCAAGGCCCTGCCACGCCGTTTGATCTGGTGTTCCTCGATCCACCGTTTCGCCGCGAGCTGCTGCCGCAAGTGTGCGAACTGCTGGAGCAGCGCGGCTGGCTGGCGCCGGACGCCCTCATCTATCTGGAACGGGAAAAAGAGATGGCCGATCTGGCGCTGCCTGCCAGCTGGCAACTACTCAAGGACAAGCAAGCAGGCCAAGTCTGCTACCAACTCTATCTAAGGGAGGTAAACAATGAAGCGAGTCATTAATCTGTTGGCGATGGGGCTGGTACTGTTCTTCTGGTTTGGCGTACTGGTGAGCCTGATTGCCCCGCTGCCCGGCAAACTCAACGGCTTTCTGCCGGTCTGCGGCGTGATCGTCGCGCTGCTTCACTGGCTGCAGGCCAGCATGATCAAGGCAGCTTGCAAACGCTACTTCACGATCACCAAGACCGAGTTTGTCACTGTGCTGATATTTGGTGTGTTTGGCATGGTCGACATTCGTCAGCGCCTGCAAGAGATCGTCAACGCCGCCCAGCGCGGCAATCTCTCCGACAAACCATAAAAGAAAAGGGGACGGCGGTAGCCGTCCCCTAGAGTCGTGTCGTCCTGTCCGTAGAACTGCAATGCTCCCTGCAATCCCTGACGTTATCCTAATCCTTTGGAATATCCCCTTTCCAATCCGTTGGCGTGTCCTGCGGCGTTCCTGGCCTGGCAATTCATCCTGAACTGCTTCACTGTCTCCATCCTGGAGGTGTCCATTACCACGTCCTGTGGGGGTCCTTGCGTCTTCCTGACCGATAACCATCCGGGTTATCTCACTTCATCCTGAAGTATTCCTCTCGCATCCGGCGAGGTCCTGTTCATCCTGAAGAACTAGGTTCCGTTCGTTCTGCTCTCATCCCGAGAGTGTCCTGCCGCGTCCTGCGGTGTTCCTTTATTCATCCGTGACGATAATCATCCTGATTATCGAGCTCATCCTGAGGTGTCCTTGTCCACATCCTGCGGACTATTCCATCTTTATACGCTGCCCTGCATCCTGCCGAACCAGCTCCGTCCTTGTGAGACCCATAGTAAGGAAATGCGCACCCCGAACAAGGGCCATCCGATGATAAAGATCTGATGTCGCTCCCATTTCAAAAAACAAACTTAAAAACTAACTCTTAAATATCAGTAAGTTAATTGGTTTCACAGGAAAGCTCGATCATTCTGGCATGGCTTCGCGTACGGTTCAAAGCGCCAGCCTCTTACAGTGGCTATGGCAGATCTCTTACACGGGTTTCGCTCCCAAAAACGGGGCAGGAAAACGGTTCAATCCAGTCGTTAAGACTTAAAAATTAGTTGAATAAATATGCTTAAAAAAACCGCAAAAAAAGAGCCGAGACCAAGCTCGACTCTTCAACATTCCAATTTTTAATCAGCTCAAGCGGTTGGCCGGATTGAGATAGGCCTTGCGCAGCGATTCCGGTGCCAGCACCTCGAGTTCACCGCCGATGTTGTTCAACCAGCTGCGAAACTCCGGGGTGTCCTGCACTTCTGTTTCCACCACCACGCTGCGCTTGTCATAGCGGGTCATGCGCGGATTGTTGCCGGGGATCTGGTTATCCACCAGCGACTGGCTGTTGGCATCGATCCGGCCGACGAAGCGGATCGGGCCGCTCACATCCTGATAGCCCTGATCGCGGATCAGCTTCTGGATATTGAAATCTTTCGGCTGGGTGGCGCTGAAGTTGGTCAGTTCCACGTTCTTGATATGGTCAAACGGGATGCCGTAGACCTTGGGATCCAGCTCGGACAGAGTGCAGAGCAGGATCGGGCCGTCCGGCTGATTGAGAATGCCGAGCGGGTTGATACGGTCGTAGCAGAGCCATACGGTGCGCTCTTTGATCACGCGCTGGATCTCGGCACTGAACTTGCGACCACGCCAGAGCGCATCGCGGATCAGGGTGCTGCGGCGGATCTCCGGGTTGCCGGCAAACGGACGCGGTGACTGGTGGACACTCTCCAGCCAGCGTTCGGCCAGTTCACTCTGGCTGTCGCGGATCACCTGGCTCGCCTTGTCGACCAGCGGATTCAATTCGGTCAGTACACTCGCCGGCAACAGTTGGCTCGCCTGATCACTCCAGGTTTTCAGGGCCACCGCCAGCGAGAGCGGCATGATATTGGCAAAGTCGTTGAGGCCGTGGCGCTCGAAGCACCAGCCATGGGGTTTGCTGCGCTCGTCCGAGGTGAGGTCGAACAGTCCCATGCCGGACATCTCCTCCAGGTCCCGTTGCACGGTACGCAGACTGACGTGGATGCCTTCCTCTTCCAGTTTTACCTGGAGTTGGCTGGCGGTCAGCTTGTAAGGGCGGTGCGGGATGCAACGCGCCAAGGTCAGTTGTCGTAACAGCTTCTTGCTCATGGTGCTTGCCTTCACTGGTTTAGCGTTGACTGTATGCTAGTCGTGACTTGCGACAGTCTATGTCGCAAGTTTTGCTGCGACAACTGTCGCCATTTTCATACAAAACACACTAAACAATTGATTTATATAGACAACACACTCAAAAAAGGAGCCGCTAGAGGCTAAAATTAGCCAAAAATCCCTCAAATGAAAGCTCTATCTTGCGATTTATTGTTAGCATAAAACTCCGATTAATTAATTCATCACAGAATATGATTTCAGGGGAGAGCATAGCTCTCCCCTTTTGCTCACATCAGCCACGACCAGGCTGACTTGGTGATGGCCGCACCGACCATGTAGCCAAACACCGCCAGTGCCGCCACACCGGCCACCAGCTTCTGACCGCGGGCCGGGCGCTTGAGCGCCATGACACCCAGACCGATATAGAGCACCAGTGCAATCAGCTTGGCCATCAGCCAGGGTTGTTGACCCGGGCTCAACTGCAAGGCCACCGCCAGCAACACACCAAACAGCAGCAGAAAGGTGTCGTTGATATGCGGGAGGATCTTCAGCCACTTCTGCTGCAACCGAGCGCTGCCGGCCAGCGCCAGACTCCAGCGATAGATAAAGAGCAGCAGACTGACCAGCGCCAGCGTCATATGCAGGTGTTTGAACATGGGATAATAGGCAATCATTTTGCTTCCTTGTCGTCGTCGGGTAGCCCGCTATTCCAGTTGTGGGCATGGATACGCTCCTGCCCCTCCTCGTCGTCTTGCAACAGATCGGAGAGGATCTCCCGGTATTGCAGGCTCTTGTTGATATAAGTGTGTTCGTCGTCCAGATAGTTGACCTGCTCTCGCAACAGCCAGTTATCGTGCTGCTTGAAGGTCTGCCCCGCCCGCCAGGCCTGGTTGGCCCGAAAACCGAGCTGGGTCAGGGCTTCCACCCCCAGATCGACCGCCGAGCCCAGGGTTTCCCGGTGCACGCTCTCGACCCCGTGGCGCAGGATCTCGTGGGCATGGGGTCGATCCAACGCTCGCGCCAGGATCTTCAGGTGCGGGAAGTGCTTCTGCACCATCTCGATCACCGCCAGCGAGGTAGCCGGATCGTTGATGGAGAGCACCAGCAGCTTCGCCTTGTGCGCCCCGGCGGCATGGAGCAGGTCGATCCGGCTGGCATCGCCATAGAAGACCTGATAGCCGTACTTGCGCAGGGTCTCTATCTGGCTGGCATCCTGCTCGAGGATGGTGGTGCCGATGCCGTGACCATGCAGCAGACGCCCCACGATCTGACCGAAGCGGCCGAAGCCCGCGATGATCACCGGATGCTCCACCAGCTCAGGTTGCTCATGCTGCGGCGCGTCGCTCTGGTTACGGTAATCGAACCAGGGCTGGATCACCCGATCGTTGAGGATCAGCAGCAGCGGGGTGAGCGCCATCGAGAGCGCCACCACCAGGGTCAGCAGCGAGATGGTCTCACCGGGCAGCACCCGGTTCTGGGCGGCAAACGAGAAGAGCACGAAGGCAAACTCGCCCCCCTGCGCCAACGCCAGCGCGAAGGTCCAGCGTTGACTCGGCGAGATGCGGATAATGAAGCCGAGCGCCATCAGTACCAGCCATTTAAGCACCATCAGGCCAACCACCAGCGTCGGGATGAGGAAAGGGTGTTCGGCAAACAGCCCGAAGTCGATCCCCGCCCCCACCGACATAAAGAACAGGCCGAGCAGCAAGCCCTTGAACGGCTCTATGTCGGCCTCCAGCTCATGGCGATATTCGCTGTCGGCCAGCACCACCCCGGCGAGGAAGGAGCCGAGAGCGGGCGAAAGCCCCACCGACTCCATCAACACGGCGATGGCGATCACCAGCAGCAGAGCGGCGGCGACGAAGATCTCCCGCATATGGGACTGGGCGATGGCACGAAATACCGGCCGCATCAGGTAGTGGCCACCCAGCACTATGCCGGAGATGGCCGCGACCACCAGCAGACCATGCTGCCAACCCGCCAGCTCGGAGCCACCATTGCTAGCGACCGGCGCCATGGCCAGCAGCGGCAGGATCGCCAGGATCGGAATGACCGCAATATCCTGAAACAGCAGCACCGCAAAGGCGGAGCGACCGCTCTCGCTCTGCATCAGCTTACGCTCCTGCAGGCTCTGCAGAACTATGGCGGTGGAGGAGAGCGCCAGAATGAGGCCGATGGCCAGCCCCTGTTGCAGCGGCAGACCGCTCAGGTGCGCCACGCCGGTCAGTGCCGCCGTGGTGAGCAGCACCTGCAGGCCGCCGGTGCCGAGGATCGGCCCTTTCAGCTGCCACAAGAGGGCCGGGCGCAACTCCAGCCCGACCAGAAACAGCATCAGCACCACGCCAAACTCGGCGAAGTGCATCACATCCTTCTGCTCCCCCACCAGCCCCAACAGGAAGGGGCCTATGATGATCCCCGCCAGCAGATAGCCGAGCACCGAACCCAGCCCCCAGCGCTTGGCCAGCGGCACCGCGATAACGGCGGCGGAGAGATAGATAAAGGCATCAAACAGGATCCCGTGGCCCATCAGTCAGCCCTCCGTTTCAACGTCTGATCCGGCTCATAAGATCGGCCAAAATGCAGCCCGTGTTTCATCAGAGCACCTCCAGCAGATCGCGCAGATAGGGGCGGCTGGCCAGCTGCTCCGGCGTGAGTTGCTCGTCACGCAAGGCGCAAAGCAGCTGACGGTAGTCCTGCCCACAGCGGCGCAGAGCGGCGGGATCCTTGATCTTGTGAAAGGAGTGCAGCACAAAGGGCGGCAGCCAGTTCATGCCGCACAAGGTGGCAGCCTGCTGAAATGGCAGCAAAAAATCGAGCCGCGGTCGGCTGTTGTAACCCTCGCTGCAGTAGGACTCCGGCGCCCCGCCGGTGGTGATGGCGCTCAACCACTGCTTGCCCTTGAGGGCGTGGGCTTCGGGGCCGTAGGCGTAGCCATACTCCAGCACCAGATCCATCCACTCTTTCATGATGGCCGGGCAGGAGTACCAGTAAAACGGGTGCTGAAAGACAATGATGTCATGCTCACAGAGCAGCGCCTGCTCCCGCTTCACATCGATAAACATGTCGGGATAGTGCTGGTAGAGGTCGTGAACCGTGACCCCCTCCAGCCCCTCAATCGCCTGCAACAGCTGCTTGTTGGCCCGCGAGCTCTGCAGCGCGGGATGGGAAAAAATAACCAGAATGCGTTTCATGACCACATCACCCGAACAAAGCCTTGCGGTGCAAGGCGAGGTAAACAGAAAAGGGGAGTCTGGGGAGCTGCATCGTAAAGGTGCACAGGAGAGCGACCTTATCAGGAAGCGCCATAGCCTGCCAACTCGGGGATCAGCTCCCGCAGCGCCGGATTGAGGGTCTGGTGGGCGGGATAGCAGAGCCCAATCCGGCGAAACATCCGCGGTCCGCTCACCGGCAGGGTGCAAAGCCCTGCCTCATCCTCCACCAGCCCGTCCGGCAGAAAACTGATGCCGACCCCCGCCAGCACCAGCGCCATCACCAGCCCCTTGCTCTCGGCCTTGGCCACCAGATTGAGGGTAAGCCGGTCACAGGCCAGCAGACCGATAGTCTGCTGATGGGCCTCACAGGGCGGGCACTCAATAAAATCATAATGTTGCAGCTCGGCGAGCTCGATCCTTTCGCGACTGGCCAGGGGGTGATCGACCGGCACGCAGAGCACGTAATCCTCCTCCCACAGCGGCAGGAAGATCTCGTCCTCCCGACGCAAGGCATCCAGCGTCAAGCGGCAGTCGGCGGGCGTAGTGTAGTCGGAGAGGGTGAGATCCAGCTGCGGCAACACGCCCTGCACTTGCTGCAACAGCCCGGCCACCCGGCGGCGACTCAAGTCCGGCATGATGGCGATATTGAGCCTCGCACGCGTCGCCTTCTGGCGAAACAGCTCCGGCAGACGACGCGCCTCCTCCACCAGCTTGACCGCGTGGGGATAGAGATAGTGGGCCGGATCTTTCGCCACCACCCCCTTCTTGCCCCGGACAAACAGGCTGTCACCGAGCGCCTCTTCCAGCTGGCGCAGTCCCGCCGAGAGGGAGGGCTGGCTGACGTGGCAGCGCTCGGCCGCCGCCGTGATGTTCTTCTCTTCATAGATGGCGATGAAGAAACGCAGCAATCTCAAGTCCAGCATAAACCAACCATAGTTTTTTCAGATGATAACCAGCGGAAAACAATATTTATCACTTATAGATGCAGTGACTATAGTGATTGGGTTCCGTGCTGGCCAGCCACCTGTTTGCTCAAACCGACTCTTGAATCAGAAGGAAAGACCCATGTCCCAATCTCTCGTCGTGATCACCGGTGCCTCCGCCGGGATCGGTGCCGCCATCGCCCGTGCCTTCTCTGCTGCCGGTCATCCCCTGCTACTGCTGGCCCGCCGGGTCGAGCCGATGCAGGCGCTGAATCTGCCCGATACCCTCTGCATCAGGGTCGATGTGACCGACACCGCCGCCATGAAAGCCGCCGTCCAGCAGGCAGAAGCCAAATTTGGCCCGGTCGGCTGCATGGTCAACAACGCCGGTGTCATGCTGCTTGGTCAGGCAGATGTGCAGGATCCCGCCGAGTGGCAGCAGATGCTCAACATCAACGTGATGGGGGTGCTGAACGGCGTCCACGCAGTGCTGGCAGGCATGAAGGAGCGCCGCAGCGGTACCATCATCAACATCAGCTCCATCGCCGGTCGCAAGACCTTCCCGAACCATGCTGCCTACTGCGCCACCAAGTTCGCCGTGCACGCCCTGACCGAGAACATCCGCGAAGAGGTGGCCGATGTCGGCGTGCGGATGGTGACCATCGCCCCGGGTGCGGTCGAGACCGAGCTGCTCAGCCACACCACTGACGAGAGCATCAAGGCCGGTTACCACGACTGGAAAGATCAGATGGGTGGCGTCATTGCGCCGGAAGTGATCGCCGATGCCGTGCGCTACGCCTGGAACCAGCCTGCCAACGTCTGCGTGCGCGAGATCGTGCTGGCGGCGACCCGTCAGCAACCTTGAATCCAGCTGACTGACACCATGGGGAGGACTTGACCCTCCCCCGGGGCACAGGGTTACCATGTGCCCCTTGTTATTTTTGAGTCATTCCATGGTTCTCACCCGTCGCCAACTCGCTCACGCCCGTCGCTGGCTCCCCTTGTGGAGTCTGGTGCTGGTGTTGATGTCGTTTGGCAGCCGGGCCGCAACCGACCTCTGTACCCTGACTACCCACTGCAGCCAGAGCGAGCGCACCCTGGAAAAAGCGATGCTCTGCGGCAGCTTTACCACCGCCCTCTCGATGACGCTGGTAGGCAGCGACAGCCTGACGGTCGCCGTGCTGGAACCGGATACCCCCGACTTCGCCTCCCCCTCTCTCTTTATGCCGGACGCCCCGTGCGAGCGGCTCGAACGTCCCCCACGCATCCAGATCTGAAACGCATCCCGTATCGGGCATCTTTTCTTTCAATCTGAGGTGAGTGATGTACAAACCCCTGTTACTGGCCATGCTGGCCGGTACCGTCAGCTTTTCGGCTCTCGCGGCCGAGAAGATGACCGTCTACAAATCCAAATATTGTGGCTGCTGCCAAAGCTGGAACGAGCACATGGAGCAGAATGGCTTCGAACTGGAGGTCATCGAAACCGAACAGCTCGGCGCAGTGAAGCAGCAATACGGTATCGCGCCGGAACTGGCCTCTTGCCATACCGGTATCGTAAATGGCTATGTGATCGAGGGGCATGTACCGGCCGCCGATGTACAAAAACTGCTCAGGGAAAAACCGGCGATCCGTGGCCTGACCATTCCGGGCATGCCCCAGAGTGCGCCGGGCATGGATATTCCGGGCCATCCCTATGAGGTACTGAGTATCAGCAACGAGGGCGCGACCAACCGCTGGTCGAGCTACCCAGGCTGACGAAAACTGGCCATGAGAGGGCACTCCCATATCATGTGAGGCACACCTGAGCGGACTCTTGCCGCTCATGGCCAGAAAGAGGGCCGCTATCGCGAGATAGCGGCTTTTTTTGATTACATTTCCTGCAATAACAAGGGATTGCTTGCAACCACCGGCAACAAGGGGCAGATTTAACGCCAATTCATGGAGCCGATGCTCAGGTCTACCAACCCTTTCCAGCGCCAAGGATGCGACATGTTTACCTTTTCCCGAGGAGTTCTGCTGCTAGCCTTTCTGACAGTTCTCCCCCCCACTTATGCCAATGAAGAGCCCGCCATGCTGACAAGCGAACATCCAATCCAGCCGCCCGTGGCCGCCAAACATCCCCGCACTCTGAAAAAACACGGGGATACCCGCATCGACAACTACTACTGGCTGCGCGACGACCAGCGTCAGGCGCCGGAAGTGCTGCAATACCTCGAGGCCGAGAACGCCTATACCGAGGCCATGCTCAAGCCGACCCAACCCCTGCGCGAACAGCTCTACAAAGAGATGGTCGCCCGCATCCCCCAGCAGGATGAGTCGGTGCCCTATGTGAAGAATGGCTACCGCTACCAGACCCGCTATGAGCCGGGCAAGGAGTACGGGATCTACTCGCGCACCAAGCTCGGTGAAGAGCAGTCGAGTCTGCTGCTCGACAGCAACCTGCGGGCTGAAGGGCACGAGTTCTACGCCCTCGGCGCCCTTGAGGTGAGCCGCAACAACCGCTGGCTGGCGGTGGCGGAAGATTTCCTATCCCGCCGTCAGTACCAGATCCAGTTCCTCGATCTGGAGAGCGGCCAGTGGGCCACCGACAAACTGGAAAATACCTCCGGCAATCTGGTGTGGGCCAACGACAACAAGACCCTCTTCTATGTGCGCAAGCACCCGCAGACCCTGCTTCCGTATCAGGTCTATCGCCACACGCTCGGGACGGATCCGGCCACGGACAAGCTGGTCTACGAGGAGAAAGATGACTCCTTCTACATCAGCCTCTACGCCACCACCTCGGAAGATTTCATCGTCATCGCCCTCTCCAGCACGACTACCGGCGAAGCACGGCTGATCGATGCCAACCAGCCGGAGCACGCCCCCCGCCTGTTCCTGCCCCGTCAGGTGGATCACGAATACAGCCTGGATCACTACCGCGGCCGCTTCTATGTGCGCTCCAACAAGGATGGCAAGAACTTCGGCCTCTACGAGACCAAGGAGAGCCCGGTCGATCGCTGGAAGGCGGTGATCGCCCCCAATCCGGACGTGCTGCTGGAGAGCTACGCCCTGTTCAAGGATTGGCTGGTACTGGAAGAGCGCAACAAGGGGCTGACCCGACTGCGCCAGATCAACTGGCAGAGCGGTGACGAGAAGGAGATCGCCTTCGACGATCCCGCCTATGTCACCTGGCTCGCCTACAACCCGGAGCCGGATACCAGCGCCCTGCGCTATGGCTACTCCTCCATGACCACCCCCGCCTCTACCTATGAGCTGGATATGGCGAGCGGCAAGCGCACCCTGCTCAAGCAGCAGCCGGTGGCCGGCTTCAAGGCCGACCAGTACGCCAGCGAGCGGCTCTGGGTAACCGCCCGCGACGGCGTATCGGTGCCGGTGTCGCTGGTCTATCGCAAGGACAAGTTCAAGAAAGGTCTCGCCGATGCGCCCAAGAATCCGTTGCTGGTCTATGGCTACGGATCCTACGGCGCCAGCATGGATCCCGACTTCAGCAGCTCGCGTCTGAGCCTGCTGGACAGAGGCTTCGTCTACGCCATCGCCCATATCCGGGGTGGTGAAGAGCTGGGCCGTCACTGGTACGAAGATGGCAAGTTGCTGAAAAAGCAGAACACCTTCAATGACTTCATCGATGTCACCAAGGCGCTGGTGGAGCAAGGCTACGGTGCCAGGGATCAGATCTACGCCATGGGCGGCAGCGCCGGCGGCCTGCTGATGGGGGCGGTCATCAATCAGGCGCCCGAACTCTATCGCGGCGTGGTGGCGCAGGTGCCCTTCGTCGATGTGGTCACCACCATGCTGGACGAGTCCATTCCCCTCACTACCGGGGAGTATGACGAGTGGGGCAACCCGAACCAGAAGCGCTACTACGACTACATGAAGAGCTATAGCCCCTACGATCAGGTGAAAGCGCAGGCCTACCCCAATCTGCTGGTCACCACCGGACTGCACGACTCGCAAGTGCAGTATTGGGAGCCCGCCAAGTGGGTCGCCAAGCTGCGTGAGCTGAAGACGGATGATAACAAGTTGTTACTGAACACCGACATGGACGCCGGCCACGGTGGCAAGTCGGGCCGCTTCAAAGCCTACGAGGATATCGCGCTGGAGTACGCCTTTATCCTGGATCTGGCCACCCCGGCCAACTGATCCATTATGACCTCGGCCCTTGTCATTCAAGGGCCGCATAAGACTCCCCCCATAATTCTCCCGCCCTGACCGACAATTAATCCACGATCAGGAAATTAATGATCGACATCAAACTTTTCGATATTTAACGCTGCCATTTTGCCGTTTTGTTTGATTTTTGTTGGTGTGGTGTGCTTAATCGAAGTCGTTATCGCTTTTTATTGGCTATGTCCCAATTACGTGTTGAAAGGCTAAGCTTGAAGTAGGCCATCACCTTGAGGTCTACCATCATGGATACCCCAGCCT
>NZ_JBSTYP010000026.1:0-71442 GCF_054052405.1 Aeromonas aquatilis
GGTTCTCTGAGCATGGTGCAGTCCATTTATTGACCATGCAGCAATTAGATCAAACCCCGGGATCGGCGTCCAGGGGTTTGTCAGCAGTCTGCAACGGGCCTCCAGTGGAGGCCCGTTTTCTTATGGCACTTGGCCAAGAGAGAGCTGGCAGCCCTTACTCCTTGCCGTGCAGCTGGCGCTGGGCCTTGACCGCCGCCGCTTTGACGGCGGTGCCTTCATTGCCCCAGGAGGCGCGCAGGGTGTTGACCAGCTCGGCAAGCCGCTCGTCATCCATGGTCCAACCATAGCCCGGCATGTGGTAACCCAGATGGCCGTGGGTGACCGGGGTCTCGGCGCCGTGCAGCAGCACATTGATCAGGCTAGACGGATCGCTCGCCAGCACGGTGCGGTTGTTGACCAGCGAGGGGATGACGTGGTCATTGCCTTGGCCGTTGACCCCGTGACAGGTGGAGCAGTACATGGCGTAGTCCGCCTTGCCGCTGGCACTGGCATAGGCTCGGGCCCCTTTCTCCGCCACCGGCTCATCTTTCAGATCGGTGAGATAGGTGGCGATGCTGGCCAGATCGGCGTCGCTGAAATACTGGCTGCTGTGAGTGATCACTTCCCCCATGGGGCCCGCGACCGCTTCATGCTGGCTGCGGCCGGTTTTCAGCAGGTCGATCAGCGCCTGCTTGCTGTATCGGCTGCCGCGAATATCGGGGGCATACCAGCCATCCAGCGCCGCCCCGCTCAGGTAGACGGGATCCGCCTCGGTCAGCGCTTTCTCCTGCATGCCAAGCCCGCGCGGGGTGTGGCAACTGCCGCAGTGGCCGGCGCCTTGCACCAGATAGGCGCCGCGGTTCCACTCTTCGCTCTTGCCTGCGACCGGGGTGAAGCGGCTGTCGTCGTGATAGACCCAGTTCCAACCCATCAGCGGCCAGCGCATATTGAGCGGCCAGGGGATGTCGCTCTCCTTGTTGGCGATGGCCAGCGGTTGCACCTCCTTCATCAGGTAGTGATAGAGATTTTCGAGATCCTTATCGCTCATCTTGGCGTAGGCGGTGTAGGGCATGGCCGGATAGAGGCGATGGCCATCGCGGGCCACCCCTTCGCGCATCACCTTGATGAACTCCGGCAGGCTGTAGTTGCCGATACCGTGGGTCTTGTCGGGGGTGATGTTAGTGGCAAATACGGTGCCGATGGGGGTCGGGAACCCTTTGCCGCCCGCCAGCGGCTTGCTGGTTTCGCTGGTGTGACAGGCAGCGCAATCGCCGAGCTTGGCCACGTATTCCCCCGCAGACATGGCGGGGGCTGCGTTGGCGGCAAGGGCGGGCAGGGCCAGCAGCAGGGCGCTGGCGGTCAGTGACAGGGCGCGGCTCATTGGGCACCTCCCTTGCTCATGGCGACCAGTTCGTTGACGGCGCGCCACGCTTCGTCGATGGCGGCGTGGGCGTAGGGGCTCCAGCCTGCATCCGAGTTGGCGATGGTGATGTTGCCGATCGGCTGGCGACCCAGTTCAATCCATTTTTCGCACTGCGCTTCGTCATCAAACAGGGTGTTGGTGACATAGGAGTAACCGTGAGACCAGCGGTTGACCGTGATGGCGAGGATATCCTGCTCATGGTTGAAACCGGCGCTGCCGAGCATCCCCTGCAACTGTTCGCGGATCATCTGCTCATGCTGTTCGAACGGCATGCCGAGGATCATGGCGCGCCCCTTGCGGGACTGCTCGCGTGCCGAGAGGCCGCTGCCCGGCAGGGTCGGCACATAGACCATGTGCAGGCACATCGGCTGATCCGGGCTCTTGGGATGCTCGTAGCCACCCATGCTGACCGGATAGTCGAGCTTGACCCGGCTGTAGGGGGCTGCCGGGGAGTAGACCTCGTGTACCCCCAGCTTGACGAATGCTTGCCAGTTCTTGATCACCACCTTGGTGTAGACCAGCGGCGCCTTGGCATTCTGGCGCAGCGCCTCCTTCTGGGGCTCCGGCATCTCGGGCACCATGTATGGGATCATCATGTTGTAGCCAGCCATGATCGACTGCCTGGCGCGCACCCGGTGCAGTTTCCCTTCTTTGATATAGGTGACATCCACAGCCAGCTTGCCATCGGCGAGGCGCACGTTTTTCGCCTGCAGCGCCGTGCTGCCAAGGCGCAGTTGTACCTTGTGCTCCGGCAGGTCGAGCTTGCTGTAGTCAAACTTGGCCAGCACCACATCCTGCATGGTGTGACCCGGTGCCACCTGCGGGATGAGCTTGCGCACCATCAGGCGGGTGAGGCCGGCGTTGCCATCCGGGAAGTGGAAGATGTAGGGATCGTCCAGCTCGGCCTGCTCCTCGGCATCGAGCGGCGTCAGGTTGAGGCCGCCAAAGCCGGGCAGGGCACAGAGGCGGGCGTCGGCGCAGGCGGTGGCATCGATGCCGACGGCCTGAAAATCGTTGGTACGTTGCTGGAAGTAGGTGATGGCACGTTCGCTCAGGCCCACCTTGTCGCGCAGGAAGGTGGTGTAGCTGTTGCGGGTGATCCACTCATCCTGCTGCTCGCGGGTCATGCCGCTCAGGTAGTCGGTCTTCTCCTCGTGCAGGGCCAGCAGGGCTGCCTTGTCGGCATCATCGAGCGGGAAGTCACCGATAAACTCCGCCAGTGGCCGGCCATTCAGGCGATCGCGCGGGATGTCATCCGCCACGTTATGGCCCGGATCGCCGTTTACTATCTTGTTGACGCCAAAGTGCTTCTCGTCGAAATAGACGCCGCGGCTGAGCCCCAGATCCGGATAGAAGGTCTGCTGGAAACCGGCGGCCAGCTCGTCGATGTTGACCTCCAGCGCCTTGAGCAGACCGAGCGCCACCGGGCTGTAGACCGAGCGCGGCGATTGCAGGGATTCACTACCGCCGTAACCCAGTCGCAGGCCATCGGAAGTGGTGAATTCGTTGCGCTTGGCGTGGCCGCCGAAGTCATCGTGGTTGTCGAGCAGCAGGATCTTTTTATCCGCGCCGAGCAGTTGCTGATAGAAGCAGGCGGCGGCCAGACCGCTGATGCCGGCGCCGACGATCACCAGATCGTACTCCCCCTCAAGGGGAACATTGGCAAAGTCATACTGTTTGCCATCGCGGGCGATGCTGTGGGCCGGTTCGAAAGAGCCCGGGTGGTTGCCGCGCAGGCCGGTGAGGGCGGGCGGGTAGGCCAGGGTTTTATCCGCCAGCGTGCTGCCGCCTTCGGCAGCCTTGAGCAGATTGATGGGGGCGACGCCCGCGGCAATGGTGATGGCAACGCCGTTGAGAAAATCTCTGCGTGTAATACTCATGGCTATCCCTGTGTTAGGAGAAGTAATGAATAAGTGGATTCATTATGGGAGGGAGACACAGATCCTGTTCAGGATTGGGCGCCGAATCTACCGTTATCCTCACGCTGAGTCCATACGATTGCTAATGGATTATTAAGCACCATTTTCCTGCTTGTGACGAGAGTGATGCGCTGATGGGGGTAATTTGCCCTGTTACAGGGCAAATTATCTTCCGGCTCGGTCGGTCAATGATTGCCGCAGCAGATTAGTTTGGGAGGCGTTCGGGCATCCTTGTCGACTCGGGGGGATGATCGCGCTAAGCTCTTAACTACTTGTTTTATCGAATCTCTTTTTTATTCATAGGCATAAAGGCCACTCAGGAGGCGCAATGAACTGGTATATCTCGGTCCTCAAGCAATATGCGGTATTCAGCGGACGGGCCCGTCGCACCGAATACTGGATGTTCGTGCTGTGCAACATCATCGTCATGCTGCTGCTCGGCATGGTGGACAAGCTGATCGGCGGCGACAAGGAGCTGATCAGCTCCATTTATTCGCTGGCGGTGCTGCTGCCATCGCTGGCGGTGGCGGCCCGTCGCCTGCACGATACCGACCGCAGCGCTTGGTGGCTGCTGCTCGGGCTTATCCCAATTATCGGCACCCTGGTGCTTATCTACTTTATGGTTTGCAACGGTCAGCAGGGGCCAAACCGCTTCGGTGACGATCCCAAAGCGGCCCCCTCGCAGGGCTTTATCGTCAGCTAACGGGCGCGGCTTGGCCAATCATCGGCCAATCAAAAGAGAGGGAGGCATCACGCCTCCCTCTCTTTTTCGTGTTGATGGCCGATCAACGCTCGATCAGCGGGGCGGAGCGGTAGCTCCACATGCCGTAGGTGCGCAGGGCATCGCGGTAGATGCCGAGCAGCTCGCTCTCGCTCGGGGTGGCAAGCTCCTCGAGGGGTTTGTCGGGGTAGCTGACGCTCGCCACCTTGATGTTGGCCGGGCCAATCTGGTCGCAGGCGATTTCCAGCACCGCCTGGCCGCGGCGCACATGGCTGGCAGAGCTCACCAGCACCGCATAGTCAATCTGGTGGCGGGCGAGGGCATAGGCGCTGTAGAGGGCGTTATCCACCGTGCTGGTGGCGTAGTTCTCTTCAATCAGGCGGCTGCGGTCGATGCCGTGGTTGGCCAGCCAGTCAGCCATCAGCTTGCCCTCGGTCTGGCGGTTCTGCGGTACGCCGCCGGTCAGGATGATCAGCGCTTCCGGGTCGGCTTTGGCCAGCGCCAGAGTGGTTTGCAGGCGGCCCAGCAGGATCTTGTCCATGCTGCCGTCTGGATTGAGGGCGTAGCCCAGGGTGACGATAGCGCGTTTGCCCTCCTTGGTGGCCTTGACCTGATCCTCGGTCAGTTCGGTCTGCAGCGGGGCGGCGGTGATCCGCTGCACCCGGGCGATGATCTCCTCCAGATCGGCGGCGCGGCCACTGTTGCGATCCGCCACTTTCGCCAGATAGCTGCGGGAGGCCTCCTTGTTACCCTTCACCAACTGCCAGATGGCGAGATAGCTGTTGATGTCGAGATCATCGGGGGCGACGGCCTGCGCCTGCTCCAGCAAGGTGATGGCGCGGCTCAGGTTGCTGTTGTAGATCTGGGCGTTGGCTGCCGAGATGAGCAGGTCGGTGCGGTAGGGTTCAAGCTGGTAGGCGGCCAGCAGCCGCTCGGTCACCAACTCCATATTGCTCGGCATCTTGGCGGTAAAACCGGCGTGGGAGATTTTGGCTGGCGACTTGTAGATCTGCAGCGCTTCGCCGAGCAACATGTCCACCGCTTGGCGTTTGCTGACCAGGGTATTGAGGTCGTGCTCCATTTGCATCGAGCTCTCGGCCGCTTGCAGGGCGAGGGGCGAGAGCGCCAGCAGGCCGCCGAGGGTGAGGGCTAGAAGGGTCTGTTTCATCAAAAGGTCCTCTGTCGGGCTGAATCGCGCCGTGGTGCGCCGGCGTGTGGGCCGATGGGATAAGGCAAATATGCGTCAATTCAGTCTGTTAGTGCCAAAGAGAGGGCAATATACCAGTTAACGGTGCGGCAAACTGTGAGTCGTGGCGGGTCGTCGGGTGATGCCACACCAGTGGCCGCAAAAATGGCCGCAAAAGTGGCCGCAAAGGGTCAGCTACCATCTGAAAGGGACAGGGAGAGCGTGACTCCCCCTGCTGGGAGGGGCGCTGACCCCTCCCTCTATCGCGATGCAAGACTGATGGCGTTTCAATCTATCTGCGGATGAGTTGTTCGCGGTCAGTTCCACATCGGGGAGACGCGGGCTTCCAGCGTCTCTTGCTGCTCTTCGGGCATGTTGCTGAAGAAGTTGAGCTGGGTTTGCTCTTCTACCTCGCGTACCGATACCCGGTAATTGGGGATCTGGCTGGTGGGAATATCTGCTTGCGGCATGATAAAGGCGATGGCCTGCAGTCTGGCCGGATCCATCACGATTCGGTAGTAGGCACTTGGGATCGTCACCCCCTGACCGATGGACTCTTCAGAGCCGGTAAAGATGGGGCCGGTGATCACCTGTACATCCTGGCGTGCGATGGCCCATTGGCGGGTCTTTTCCTCCAGAATACGCCACGCCTTCTGGTTAAGGGCGGGTAACTGAGGGGTCATGTTGGTCAGCAGGAAGCTCTGCTTCATGGTGATGTCGCTGGTGGCCATGTCTGCTGCAGGCGCCTGATGGCCACGATCGTAGCCCGAGCCTTTGTAATCGGAGAGCGTCGCGCGGTAGGCGACCGGTACCTCCTTGTCTTCGGCGAAGGCATCCTTGCGTTTGACCTTGCCCTGCGCGCTTTGGGTGGTCATCTGGTAGGAGACCCACTCAGACACCTTGTGGTCATAGTTGTAACCCGCCGCATAGCCAACACGGCAGAGCTGCTGATCCGAGTCGGAAGGTGTGCCGAAGCGCACATGTTCGCCGCAGGCAAAGCCCGCGGCAAAGAGCGGGGTAGCACCGAAGGTGAGGGTAACAGCCAGAACCAATTTATTGATTTTTGTCATTTTTGTGATGCTCCAGTTTAGTAGGCGGAGCCATTTGACATGAGATCTGACCAGCGCTTCAATTGCAGTTTTTTTACACGTTGTGGAATTGTGACGGCTCGCCAAGATCCGTGATGTGACTGGTTAATATGTTTTAAATCAGTGACTTGGTCGGTGGGATGATATGCGGTTGCTCGGCAGGCAACGAAAAGGGGCCCGTGATGGGCCCCTTGTTATAGGTGGAGTCTGACTGCTATCAGGCGGCGTTTGCCTTGTTGCCCAGCGTGCGGGCCAGCAGTGCTTCCGGGTTGTGGATCGCCTCCTTGGTCTTCACGTCGATGACCTCGATATCGGTGAAGCGCTCGCGGTTCTTGATCGCCACATCGTGGGCGAAGATGACGCAGCGGGCGTTGGCGACATCCTTGGCGGTGATGCGGTTGATGATGCCGTTGGCGCCCTGGGTCTCGACCTTGATCTTGATCCCCTGCTTGGCGGCGGCCTTCTGCAGGCTCTTGGCGGCGAGGAAGGTGTGGGCAACGCCAGACGGGCAGGCAGTGATGGCCAGAACGTCTGCTTCCCCTTCCGCTTCAATGACTTCGAAGCTGGTTTGGGTGGTAGTGACGTCATCTTCTTCGCTCACCGGCTTCTTCAGCAGGTTGACGATGATGGCTGTGGTCAGTGCGCCGAGGATGGTGCCCAGGATGTAACCCATCTTGCCTTCTACTACCGGCAGGACAATCCAGCCACCCCAGGGGGCGTGGTTGATGCTGTGCATCATAAAGCCGGTGATGTTACCGACGATACCGCCTGCGACGATGGCCGGGATAACACGCATGGGGTCAGCTGCGGCAAACGGGATGGCACCTTCACTGATACCGATCATGCCCATGATGGCGGCTGCTTTACCGGATTCACGCTCTTCTTTCTTGTAACGCTTCGGAGACATGAAGGTCGCCAGCGCCATACCCAGCGGCGGTACACAGATGGCGATACCGACGCCGCCCATCAGCCAGGGCTGGGTGTTGACCTGAGTCTGGGCAAACAGGGTAGCAACCTTGTTGACCGGGCCGCCCATGTCGAAGGCAGTCATACCACCCAGAATGGCACCCAGCATCACTTTACCGGAGCCCGCCATGCTGGAGAGCCAGTGGTTCATCCCTTCCATCATGGCGGCGATCGGTGCACCGATCCCCCACATCACGATGCCACACACCAGGAAGGTACCGATCAGCGGATAGATGAAGATGGAACCAAGGGAGGTCATGGAGTCAGGCAGCTTGATCCGTTTGAGCTGATTGACCACGAAACCGGCGATAAAGCCCACCAGAATGGCGCCGAGGAAACCGGTTTGATAGTGCTGAACGGCAATCCAGGAGCCGATCATGCCCGGGGCCAGGCCCGGCTTGTCAGCCAGCGAGTAGGCGATGTAGCCACCCAGTACAGCGGTAAACAGGGTCAGACCGGCGATACCCATGGTCGCCATGTCTTTAAGGAAGCCCGCTTCCGGCACGGCGCCCTTGCCGCTCATCATCACCGACAGTGACAGCAGCACACCGCCCGCCACGATGAAGGGGATCATGTGGGAGGTACCAAACAGCAGGTGCTGCTTCATGGTGTTGAGGCGATCCTTGAAGGTGCGATCGGTGGGTTCAGCCGGGGCAGTGGCAGCCGGTTTGGCGGCCGGGGCCGGTTTTTCTACTTTCGGGCCTTGCTTGAGCAGGGTCAGCGCTTGCTCGACGGTGGTGGCGGCTTTCATCTGCTCGATAAAGCCCGGTTCCAGCAGACGGGTAGAGAGCTCGGCCAGCACTTCGATGTGGTGGTTGGCGCCGCCATCCGGGGAGGCGATCATGAAGATCAGCTGGGTCGGTTTGCCATCTTCGGCACCGTACTCGATACCCTGACGGCTGACACCGATGGCAATGGCCGGACGACTGACCGCCTTGCTCTTGGCGTGGGGCAGGGCCACACCCTGCTCGAAGCCGGTGCAGTCCAGCTGCTCGCGGGCCCAGACATCTTTGACGAATTGCTGTTGATCAGACACGGCGCCATCGCGCGCCAGCATCTGTGCCATCTCGTCGAACAGAGCCTCCTTGCTGGTGGCCTTCAACTCCAGGCAGATGAGTCTGCCGTTGGTCATGGTGGGTAACATCTCACTCTCCTTCCCTGTAAGGGCTAAGTCATGCGTTGCGAATTGGGCTCATTATTGCCCTCAAGGGTAGGGTTGGACAGGCGATGAATGTAGCAATAACTGGATTTTTGTTGCATGGTTTTGCTGGTGTGATCCAGCTCGCAAATTGTTGTTCTTTAACTCAATAGTTGTTTTTGTTTAATTAATGGCAGGATGTGACAGCGGTCAAGGTATGACAGAAAAACCCTTGTAATGGGATTTACAGCCATTTTTTGCGGTTTATTGCCCGATTTAAGGCAGATTTGAGAAATACGGGTTAATGGCTGAACCAGGGCTTTCCACTGGAAAATAAAATGGCCCAGCGCTGATTGGATTTTATCAATCCATCTGGCGTGGGCCGTCGGGTATCACAAAGTGACATTTTCGGGTTGCGTGCTGAATGTCACCTCAATGCTATCGTTCGTTACTTTTGTGGCGGAGTATCGCCCATCACGAAGTGGAGGTTGCCCCCCGGTACAAACTCCTTGTGCTCGAAGAAGAGACCATCCTTGAGCGGTTTGCCATTGATGGTGACCGACTGGACATAGCGGTTCTTGGCACTGTTGTTATCGGCGATGATGGTGAAGGTTCCCCCCTTGACCGGGATGGTCGCTTTGGCAAATAGCGGGCGGCCAATGGTGTAGACGGGATCTGCCGCATTCACCTGATAGAAGCCAAGTGCTGACATCACATACCAGGCTGACATGGAGCCCACATCCTCGTTGCCGATAATGCCTGCCGGGGTGTTCGAGTACATGGTGTCGAGGATGTAGTCGACCGTCTCCTGGGTCTTCCAAGGCTCCGAGGTCCAGTTGTAGAGATAGGGAATATGGTGGGAGGGTTCATTCCCGAAAGCGACCTGCCCAATCAGGCCGGTCATGTCAGCGGTCTCCGACCCCTGGCTCTCGGCGGTGAAGGTGGCATCCAGATTTTGCTTGAAGGCCGCTTCCCCACCCATGGCGGTTTTCAGCCCCTGGATGTCATGGGGGACAAACCAGGTCCACTGCCAGGCGTTGCCCTCGGTGTAGTTGCCGGTCTCATGCTCGGTGCCATAGGGATCAAACGGCGTCATGAAGGATCCATCGATCATCACCGGACGCATGAAACCGGTCACCCCGTACTGGGCGTATTCGGCTGCATTGTGATCGAAGTAGCGCTGGTAGCCGTTCGAACGGGCCAGATAGCGCGCCTCTGTCGCCTTGTTGCCCGCCGCCTTGGCGATCCGGGCGATGGCCCAGTCGTAGAAGGCGTTTTCCAGACCGTAGGAGACCGACTCGAGGGTGTAATCAGCGAACACCGGCTGACCATCGATCCGCTGCACCGCCGGTGCAAAGCCGTTCTTCTCGATGTAATCGATATGGTTGGTCAGGGTCTTGTCCAGCACCGCCTTGTCCCACTCGGTCGCCAGCATGGGGTAGTTGGTATAGGTGGAGGAGTCGGTGGCGGCCTTGAGCGCCAGATTCTTCTCCTGTGCGCTGAAGGCATCGGGGTATTTGGTGATGGCATCGGCAATCACCACGACCGCCGGATAGCCCACCATGGTGCCGGTCTCATCCCCCAGATGCTCCCACTTGGGCAGCAGGCCGCTCTCCAGATACTTCTGGATCAGGTTCTTCGCATATTGCACGGCGCGGGTCGGTTCGGTGATGGTCTTGAGGGGGTGCAACGCCCGCTGGGTGTCCCACAGTGAGTAGACCGAGAAATTGGGCTGCTCTTCGCTCGCCTGACCATAGTGGATGGAGTAGCTGCCTTCACCCTTGGCCTGTGCCCCTTTGCCCATGCCGCGGAAGCTGCCGTCCACATCCTGATGGACGATGGGGGCGATCTTGGTGTGATAGAGGGCTGTGTAGAAGATCTCGTTTTGCTTCTGGCTGCCCCCCTCGATGGTGAAATTGAGGGCGTTGGCCCACTTCTCGCGGGCATTGGCGCGGGCCTCGTCGAACGAAACATCCCCTTCGGCCTGGTAGTTTTTCCGTGCACCGGTGGCATCCACCGCCGAGAGGGCAACTTTGGCATTGAGCTGGGCAGAACCGCCCTCTTCAAATTCGACGTAAGCGGTGACATCCGCTTTGGATTTGGCCTTGTGCTCGGCGCTCAACCCCTCGACCGGCACACCACCGGCTAGGAGGTATACCTTTTTGATCTTCTTGTCGAAGGTGGCATAGAAGAAGATCTTCTGGTTTTTTGCCCAGCCGGAGAAGTGGGTGGCATCCCGCTCGCCGGTGATGGTGTAGCCATCTTCGCTGACAGTGAGTTTGTTGCGCAGCGAACTCGAGCCCCAGTCGCTGTTGAGGATCGAGTTCAAGTCGATCTTCAGCCGTTGGGGTTCACCCTGGGGATAGGTGTAGCGGTGAAAGCCTACCCGCTCGGAGCTGGTCAGCTCGGCTTTGATGCCATTCTCGGCGATGCGCACCGCATAGTAGCCAGGCTCGGCCTGCTCGGACTTTTTGTCCATTTTGACCGAGATGGCCTTGCGGTAATCATTGTTCGGCTCGATGTATTTGGCCTTATCTTCGGTAAAGGGCAGGAACAGAATATCCCCGAGCCCCCCCATGCCGGTGCCGGAGAGATGGGTGTGGGAGAAACCGAACAGGGTGTCTTTGTCGAAGTGATAGCCGGAGGAGGAGTGCCAGCCTATCAGCTCGGTATCTGGCGAAAGTTGCACCATTCCTTCGGGCACCACGGGGCCGGGGAAGGTGTGACCATTAAAACCAGTGCCAACGAATGGGTTCACGTATTGCAGCACATTGGTTGGCGTTGGCTTTTGCTCGTCGTTATTGGCGCTGCCGTTATCCGCATCGCAGCCGGATAACATGGCGACGGTGCTGGTCAGGGTAATGGCCAGAATTTTTTTCTTGAACATATGGAACGGCTCCATCGGGTAGGGGTGGGCTGTCATGATCTATTTTTTAGATGCCGGGTTGATACCTGAGCAATATTAAGGCTCGGTGGTGTTAATTCCGGCGGCCGTTATTATTCCCATGCCAGCAGTTTCATCGACAGAGTAAAAAAGTGTCATTCACTAGACTTTTGTGACAAGGCGGTCTGTTTGTGATCCGCGTATCATGTGGTGCAGTACGTCATATTTTTTGAGTGTTCTTGTGAATCGACCAAAAAAGAGGCCCAAAGGAAGCTTTGGGCCTGAGCATATATTGGCAATGGATGAGGGTTATTTATTATCTGAGCGGGTCGGTTTTTGCGCCGTCATGATAAATTTCAACTCACCACCTGCTCGAATATCGCTATGGTTGAACGTCAGGTTTTCCCCCAAGGGTTTGCCATTGATGGTAACCGATTCCACATAGATATTTTGGGGGCCATTGTTTTCGGCGCTCACGGTGAATTTCCCGCCATCGATATCCATCGTTACCTTGTCAAACAGTGGTCGACCTATGGTGTAGACCGGGAGCCCCGGCGTGACCTGATAGAAGCCAAGTGCACTCATGATGTACCAGGCCGACATTTGCCCCACGTCCTCATTGCCAATCAGCCCTGTGGTGGTCGGGTGGAAGAAGCTGCGCACCGCCTGATCCACATACTCCTGGGTTTTCCACGGCTCTTTGGTCCAGTTATAGAGATACGGAACATGGTGATCCGGTTCGTTCCCCATCACGAACTGGCCGATATAGCCGGTCATATCCCCCTGCGAGGTATCGGCGTTGGAGTTGGCGGTGAAGAGGGCATCCAGATTCTTCCTGAATTTCTCCTCGCCACCCATTACCTCTTTGAGCCCCTCGATATCGTGGGGAACAAACCAGCTCCACTGCCAGGTGTTGCCTTCGGTAAAGTCCTGTCCCCGGTGTTCGGCCCGATAGGGCCAGAAGATGTCATAGCGGCTGCTGTCGTTGATGTCGCAATTTTGGGGTGGTGTGATCGGGTTGCCATTGTTGTCGATGGCGCAGGAGGGATAGTTGTTGACCCAACTGCCATCGACATTTTTGGGGCGCATAAAGCCGGTCGAACCATATTTGCCATATTGCGCCGGGTTGTAGTCAAAATAGGCGCGCCAGGTAGTCGCCCGGGCCAGATAGCGGTTCTCTGCGGATTTGTCGCCAGCCAGGCGGGCCAGCTGAGCGATACACCAGTCATAGTAAGCATTCTCGACACCGTACGAGACGGATTCGTTGACCAGCTCATCGTACTTGTCCTGCGCCATGCAGCCCTCTTCCGGCTTGAATTTGACGTTGGCAGGTACATAGCCGTGCTGCTCGGCATACTGGCCGTGACGGGTCATCACGGTGAAGCGCTTGTCACCGTTCCAGGGATCCTGATAGGGCACCCAGGTTTTGGTCAGCTCAAGGTCAAAATTGGCGGAGACGTTGGCCGCCTGCAGTGCCAGCTTTATCTCTTCCGGCGTGAATGCATCCGGATATTTGACGATGACATCGGCGATGATGGAGACCGCCGGGTAGCCGACCATCTCGCCGGTATAGTCGGAGTGCAGCTCCCATTTGGGCATGATGCCGCCGGTTTTATATTTGTTGAGCAGGTCGTGCACATAGTCGATGGCGCGCTCTTTTTCGATGATGGTCTTCAATGGGTGGGCTGCTCGGAAGGTGTCCCACATGGAGTAGACCGAATAGTTGGTAAAGCCCGGCTTGGCCTGATGCACCTTGCCATCCATTCCGCGATATTGACCATCCACGTCCTGATAGACGAAGGGGGCAATGTAGGTGCGATAGAGCGAGGTATAAAACATCGTCTTGTCAGCATCGCTGCCACCTTCCAGGGTGAACTTATTGAGCACTTTCGCCCATGCCTGTTTGTTCTCCTGCACCACCTGATCGAAGCGGTAGCCATGTTCATCGGCGCGCAGGTTGACCATGGCCCCCTCAATGCCGGTGCCCGAGATCGCCATCTTCATGGTGATGGGCTGTTCCCCTTTGGCAAAGTTGAGCTGGGTCACCACATCCCGCACCCGGGGTCTGGTTTCGCCATACCCGATGTAATCGGCCAGCCCCACCTCGGTGTCGCTGCTCAATTTGCCATCGACATAGAGGACCTGATCCACAAACGGCTCGGAAAACTCGGCGTAGAAAAAGACCGTCTGCCACTGCCCCCACTCGTTGCTGGTTCTGGCTCCGGCAATGGCGTGGTCGCTCACCCGCTTGAAGTAAATGTTGCGGGAGTGATTGCCGTATTGCTCCAGCAGCTCGTGCTGCAGATCAAGCTGGACTTTGCGATCTTCACCCGCCGGATAGCTGTAACGGTGGAAGGCAACCCGCTGGGTGGCAGTCAGCTCGGCCTTGATCCCGGTCTCTACCAGATCGGCCTTGTAATAGCCCACCTCGGACTGTTCGCTCGTCTTGTTGATGGTGACCGGATCGGTATTGCTGCCGGTGAAGGGTAAGAAGGCGAAATCATTGAGATCCCCCTTGCCTGCCCCCGAGATGTGGGTGCTGCTGAAGCCGGAAAGCTTGGCCAGATGGTGGTGATAGTCAGAAGGGGAGCCCTTGCCATTCCAGTTGGCCGGATTCCAGTTGTCCGGGCCCGGCTGGATCATCCCCTCCGGCATGACCGGGGCCGGATTGACATTGCCCAACCCATCGGTGCCGATCAGCGGATCGACATATTGCAGCACCTGCAGGTGGTTATCGGGGCGCTCATTATCGGTGGTGGTCTCATCGTTTGTGTTGCAGCCATAAAGACCAAGCAGGGTGGTCACCACGATGGCCAGCTTATGGGGTTTGAACATCTGTTGCTCCTGAATGCCGGATATGAAAATGCGGCAAGCCGGGTGGCTTGCCGCTTGCAGAGTTACGGGGTCGGTTTCTGATTGGTCATCACAAAGCGCAGCTCACCACCGGGATAGATTTCGCTGTGGGCGAAGGTGTTGTACTGGTTGAGTGGCTTGCCATTGATAGTCACCTCTTTGACATAGAGGTTGTCCGGGCTGTTGTTCTGCGCCACGACGTTGAACTGGCCGTTGGGCAGGTTGATGGTGACCCGGTCAAAGATGGGACGACCGATGGTGTAGGTCGGGTCGCCAGGGGAGATTTGATAAAAGCCCATGGCGCTCATGATGTACCAAGCCGACATCTGCCCGACATCTTCATTGCCGATCAGGCCATCCGGGCTGTTTTTGTAGAACTCCTTGTAGACCCGGTCGAGGTACTCCTGCGCTTTCCAGGGCTGGGCGGTACGGTTGTAGAGGTAGATGACGTGGTGGGAGGGCTCGTTGCCATGAATGTACTGCCCGATGTACCCCGTCATGTCCTGATGTGCTTCGCCCCCGTTGGGGTCGGCGTTGAACAGGTTGTTGAGCTTGTCGTTGAGCCCCTGCTGGCCGCCCATGATCTCGGTCAGCTTGTCGAGATCCTGCATGAAGGACCACTGCCACTGCCAGGCGTTGCCCTCGGTATAGTAGAAGGCATCCGACTTGTAGGGATCGAAATCGGCCGCCGCGTATTTCAGGGCGCACGGGTCGCCGTTTTTCAGCTCGGTCGGCACGAAGAAGCCCTTGCCATCGGCATTGCCAGCCTGGGGATCCCAATGCTTGAGCGAGTTGTAGGAGCGCTCCTTGAACTCTTGATAGGTGGTCATGTCGCCCGCGGCTTTCGCCATCTCGGCGATGGTCCAGTCATAGAAAGAGAACTCCAGCGAGTAGGAGACCGAGTTCCAGTTGGGATAACGGACGCACTGCTCTTTCTCGTGATAGCTGAGCTGACCGGCCATCAGCGAGCTCAGGATGTCGTCATGGATCTGCGGGTAATCGGCAGGCCGGTAGTGGGCCGATTTGACCGAGGCTTCCAGTGCCTCTTGCGCATCGATCAGCCCCTTGGTCACCGCATCGGCAAGGATGGCCGCCGAGGGGTAGCCGATCATGGTGCCGGTTTCCGAGCCGTGGCCTTCCCATTTGGGCAGCAGGCCGAACTCCACGTTGGATTTGCGGATCAGATCCTTGGCGTAGAGAGTCGCCTGTGGCGGGTCCATGATGGTCCACATGGGGTGAACGGCGCGGAAGGTATCCCAAGTCGAGTAGATGGAGTAGTTGGGGGTATCGCCAGGTTGCAGGGTGCGCAGGGTGCCCTGCATATCAAGATACTTGCCATCCACATCGTAGAGCTCGATAGGGGCGATCATCATGTGGTAGAGGGCTGTGTAGAAGTTGGTCTTCTCGGTCTCCGTCCCCCCTTCAGTTTTGAGTGTTGTCAGCTTTTCGGCCCACGCGTATTCGGCGTCTGACTTCACCTTGGCAAAGTCAAAGGTGGGGGCTTCCGCCTCCAGATTCTTCTGTGCTCCTTGCCAGCTCACCGCCGAGATACCGACCCGGATCTCGAGCGGTTGGTCACCCTGGCCAAAATTGAGGTAGGCGGTCAGGTCATCCCCTTGATAGACGCTGTTGGGGCGCATCTCCCGGGTGGGCATCTTGTCCTGCTCGCCCAGCATGGCCCTGGCCACAGGTTGGTTGAATTTGGCGTAGAAGAAGATGTTCTGGCCCTGATGGTTCTGTCCCTGGAACCAGCCAGTGGAGGTTTTGCGGCCACGCAGGGTGTACTCATCCACCACTTCGATTTTGTTTTTCAGCGATTGGCCGTTGTTGTTCAGCAGAGTGTGGCCCAGATCGAATTTCACATTGCGATCCGCTCCTTTGGCGAAGGTGTAACGGTGCAAACCGACCCGTTTGGTGGTGGTCAGCTCAACTTCAATCTCCCCCTTGTTCAGTCTGGTTTGGTAATAACCGGCGCTGGCGTGCTCATTGGTTTTGTCAAAGGCGTTTATTTGGGCGTCGGCCATCTCGGCGTAGGGCAGTACCAGAATGTCGCCCAGATCGGTGGCGCCGGTGCCGGAGAGATGGGTATGGGAGAAGCCGTAGAGCGGAACATCGGTTGCGACGATCTCGCCCGTGAGGTAATTGGAAGAGTCCCAGTAGCCGGAGGCTGAGTGCCAGGGATTTAGCCCGCTCTCGTGATCGGTGTTGGAGCCAATAAAGGTATCCGGTGAGAGCTGCACCATGCCGGCAGGGCGGGTGGCTCCGGGGAAGGTGTGGCCGGATGCGGCGGTGCCTATCATGGGGTCAACGTATTTCAGTACCGACAGATCGACAACCGGAGTCACCGGTTTTTCGATAGCGGTAGACTCGCTCTCACTGTTGCAACCGGCGATGCCACCGGTCAGCGCGGCAATCACCGCAAGAGAAAGAAGATTGCACTTGAACATGGTCATTCCATTTTTGAGTGGTGATAGGGGAGGGAACCCTCCCCCGAACAGGTGATTAACGGGAGCCGGCAGGCAGGTCGCCTTCGTGCAGGAAGGTGCCGATACCTTGCGCGGGCGGCAGATCTTCCGGCTGGCTGGCCCAGTTCTGATTGGGGCTATCGCCCATCACGAATTCAAGCTTGCCGCCACTGAGGATTTCCTCATGGGTGAGGTAGCTGCGATTGAACTCGCTGCCATTGAGGCGAGCGGACTGGATGTAGATGTTGTCGCGGCTGACGTTCTGGGCCGTTACGGTGAACTGCTTGCCAGCCCCCACATCGAGCGAGGCGGTTTCGAACATGGGGGTGCCAATCTCGTAGATGCCGGAGGAGGCATTGACCGGGAAGAAGCCCAGCGCCCGGAACACGAACCAGGCAGAGAGGGTGCCAAAGTCATCGTTGCCACAGATGCCGTCAGGGGTGTTCTTGTAGCAGACGTTGGTGGCTGCCACGATGGCGGCCTGTCCCTTCCAGGGCTGTCCTACGTAGTTGTAGAGGTAGGGCACATGGATATCGGGCTCGTTGCCCTGCACATGCTGTCCCACGTTGCCGGTGTTGAATACCGGGAACTGGTTGTCGCCAGCGTTGCGATCCGGATAGGTGCTCCAATACTCGTCCAGCCGTTTGGCAAACAGTTCGCCCCGTTTGGCCTGAGGATTCTGGGTCTGGTCGAACCGGGTCATCAGATCGACTAGGCCATGAATGTCATGTTGAACGCTGAAGGCGTATTGCCAGCCGTTGGACTCGGCGAATGACCAGTTGAACATGTCGGGGCGCCAATCCTTGCCCACTGCCCGGCCGGTTTTCGGGTCTACCCAACCGGCATCAATGAAGTTGCCAGCGTAGTCGCGGGCTTTGAACCACCCCTTGTACTGCTTGCCACCAAAGTCAAACTGCGCCTGCCAGTTCTTGGATCGATCGGCAAACTCCTGATAGCGGGGGTCACTTTCGCCAAATACTGTCTTGATCGATTGGGCGATCGCCCAGTCATTCATGGAGTACTCCAGCGAGTAGGAGGCGGTCCAGGCATCTTTGAAGGGGGAGTGCGATTCCCAGTCATTGCCCGGCGGAGTGTCATGCAACTGGGCAGGCACATAGCCTTGCTGCTCGTACTCCTTGATCCAGGCGACCCCCTGGCTGGTGGCTGCGCGGGCGTCGGTGATCATGGCGGTCACCAGTCGCTCCTTGATCTCCTGACGTTCCGCATCGCTGAAGCCCAGCGCGATCATCCGTCTGTCCAGAGAGCCTTTGGAGAGCACGTCGTGGATCACCGGCGTGGAGTGCATCCCCATCATCATGCCGGTCTCGTTACCCTTGAAGGTCCACTCCGGCAATCTGCCCTTGCGCAGGTTGCCCAGATCGTCCAGCCACTCCTCCTCGGCGTAGGAGAGCATGGAGAGCACGACGTCAGCGAGGCGGTCCGGCTCCAGCAGTGACGAGAGAGGCTGTACTGCGCGGTAGGTGTCCCACAGGGAGAAGGTGTCGTAACGGGTAAAGTCCGCTTTGCCATCCCGATTGGCATCGGCGGTGCGTACCGATTCCTTGAGGGTGTCGATCTGCTCGCCCCACGGTGTGTTGCCATCCGGGTAGGCATTGCGTCCCTGATGCACCTGGCGGTAGCGCCCATCCAGGTCGGAGTGGATGGTCTGGCCCAGATAGGTGTGGTAGAGCGCGGTATAGAAGGTCTGCTTGTACTCCTCATCCCCACTGACCCGGATCTTGCCCAGCTCCGCTTCCCATTTTTGAGTCGCAGCCTGACGGACATCGTCGAACGACATGTTGGCCACTTCGGTCATGTTGAGGGAGGCTCCGGTGTTGCCATCCTTGCCAATCTCGACGTTGGAGAGGGCCACTTTGGCCTCGACGGTCAGGCCGGCCGCCGCGGTATCAAACTCCACATAGGCGCGCGCGTACTGATATTTGCCACGGGTCTCGTTGCCGATCTCGGTGATGCCTTCCGGCACATCCATATATCGGTTCTGATCCTTGTCGAAGTAGGCGAAGCGGATGTTCTTGATGGGCTGATCGAACTCCATCACGAAAAACTCTTTCTGGCTGGGGGCCCAGCCGTCAGAGAAGCGATGGCCTTCGACCCGGTTGTTGGTTTTGTCCCATTTCAGGTAGGAGTCGGAGGTGTAGTCCCAGTTGACCTTGAAGCCGAGGTTGACCACGATTTCCGACTTTTTATCCTGCGGGAAGGTGTAGCGATGGACGCCCACCCGATCCGAGGCGGTCAGCTCGGCCTTGATGCCGTAATCCCGCAGATCGACCTTGTAGTAGCCCGCGGTTGCCTCTTCATCCTTGTGGCTGTAACGGGAGGCCTCCAGATTCAGTGACGACGATCCTTCGTTCAGCATGAAATTGGAGCGTGAGTTGATCGGCATCACCAGAATATCGTTGAGATCGCCAGCACCGGCCCCCGAGAGGTGAGTGTGGGAAAACCCGGCGAGGCGGTTGTCGTGGTAGTAATAGCCGGAGATATATTCCCAGCCATTGGCCCCATTATTGGGCGACAGTTGCACCATGCCATGCGGGGTAGTGGCACCAGGATAGGTGTTGCCCAAATTACCTGTGCCAATAAACGGATTGACGTAACGGGAGACGCTGGTCTCTTTGTTTTCGTTGTCTGTCGTGTCACTGTCAGTTTGACAGCCAGATATACCAGCCAATCCGGCAAGCACGGCACAAGCGAGTAGAGAACGTTTTAGTTTCATATTTGTCGCCATCGGTTAGTGTGAGTAGGGTACGGAACGTATAAAAAATCGGATAATGCAGTCGCCGGATCTGCCAATGAATATCTGCCTGATGGGAGGGGCACCTGCATGTATTGCCCGAATATCACTGGATATACTTGGTAATACGGTCAAACATCAGCCAGATAAATGGACAATGAAAAATCTGGCAATACAGGCGGTAAAAATAACAGCGCAGGACAAAACAGGCATGTTCGCCTGAGTTTGAAATAATGGGTTCTGCCTCATCTGAAATAAATGGCAAAATTGTCGCTATATCTTGAATATATAAATAATCTGACGCGCTCTTCCTGCTGCCTGTAAATTAACGATTTCTATTATTTCTGTGATTAATTTTTGGTAACAGAGGAAAAAAATGGCATTAACTGGATTTTTATGACGGGTGCGGGAGGGTGTGAGCTGGCTCGCATAACCGCAGGGTAGCGTGACCATGGAGGCTAAATGATATTAATCATTATAAGTCAACGTGTTATTCTTCGGCGTTGGGTTAAATGCCTGACCTTGTGAGTCGTACCAGCCCCGAGGTGGTCAGATGAGCTGGAAAAAAGGGCCCTGCAGGGCCCTTTGAACAGAGGGGGCGAGCCGATGGCTCAGCAGGATCAGCGGTTGCTGGCGCGGGCAAAGCGCCCTTCAGCAGCAACGCGGTAGTGACCGGTGCTGGTGGGCACAAAAGCAGATTGCCCGATGGTCAGTGTCAGACGCTCGCCATCCTGGCCAATCAGGGTGATGGGCCCGTCGATGGCGAACAGGATCTCGGCATTGCCGGTGGTCAGGGCATGTTCCCCTGCGCCATACACGCTGAAGGTGAAGTCCGGTACCGGCACGTCGAAGTGCTGTACTGTGCCTTCCATGCGGGGGCTGAGCAGGATCTGGTCGTCCGGTTTGGCGACGCAGCGGGTACAGGCCAGCAGCTCCGGCACATCCATGTATTTGGGGGTCAGACCGGCACGCAGCACGTTATCGGAGTTGGCCATGATCTCCAGACCTGTGCCGTGGATGTAGGCGTGGGGGGTCTGGGCATCGAGGAACATCGCCTGACCCGGCGCGAGCGTCACCACGTTGAGCAGCAGCGGCGAGAAGAGCCCCACATCCCCCGGGTACTGGTTAGCCAGATTGCTGATGGTGGCGAAAGTCTCTTCATCCTGATGGGCGGCGGCATAGGCCAGCAGGCCAGCCAGCGCCTCATCCTTGCGCTCACCGCAGAGGATCAGCAGTTGGTGGAAGAAGTGTTGCAGGCCCGTTTCATCCTGTGACTGGCGCAGTGCCGCGGTCAGGTCGGCCAGCGCGGGCAGCGCCATGCGATCGAACTGGGCCAGGATAGCCGGGATGGCGCGAAAGCCGTTCATCGCCTGATAGCGGGTGAGTGCAAAGACCAGCTCCGGCTTGTGGTTCGGATCCTTGTAGTTGCGGTTGCTCGCCTTGATATCGATGCCTGCGGCCTCTTCTCTGGCAAAACCGGCTTCTGCCTGTGCCTTGCTCGGGTGCACCTGAATGGAGAGCGCCTGCTCGGCGCAGAGGACCTTGAACAGGAAGGGGAGTGAGCCGAAGCGCGCCTGGGTGGCTTCGCCCAGCATGGCGACGGGGTTGGCGTCAATCAGGCTGGAAAGCTTCACGCTCTCGCCCGCCAGAGTCACTTCGGAGCAGCCATTGGGGTGCGCGCCCATCCACAGTTCAGCTTGTGGTTTGCCTTCGGGATTTTTGATGCCAAACAGCGTGGTCAGGGAGTCACGACTGCCCCAGACATAATCCTGGATCGGGTTGCACATTAGAAAAAACGGCGGGTAGCTCATGGATGGCTCCTTGTATCAGAACGATTTTTTGGGAATTTCAGTCTGGCGCGGACTATAGCATGGCAGGGGCAGCGCACCGCAATCGGTTGCTCTCTGCATCTTGATCAGGATCATTCATGAGTATCATCTTTACCCAGCTGTTGGATGGCTTTCTAAGTGAGGGGGAAGGCTTTGAGAAGGTCTTGTTTGCCTCTGACAAGGGTGTACCGCCCTGTTTCAGTTATCAGGTCAACTTCCCGCGTCTTGAGCTGGTATTCAGTGGCCACTATCTCAACCAGATCTGGTCTCAGGAAGGGGACGTGCAGTCGGTACAGATGGGGCAACGGGAGGCGATGTACATTCCCCCCAACGGCTGGAACAAGCCGGACTGGGACAACGACTGTTCCGTGCTCAGCCTGTTGTTCGGCAAGCGCCAGATAGGCTTCAGTCTGGTGAGCAAGCACAAGGGGGATACCGGTTTCTTCGATGTGCAAAAGCACAGTATTCAGGCCGGTGCCGGACGGGCGCTCGATCATATCCTGCTCTCCCTCAACACCCTGGCTCAGGAGCCGGTGAGGGCACCGATGGACAACCATCTGCTGCAGGCACTGCTCAGTTACTCACGGCAACTGCTGGTGGAGTCGGAGAGCGCGCGTCCCCGCGGCGCCGATCTCTTCCACGGTATCTGTATCTACATTCAGGAAAACTTTCACCGTCCCATCGGCCGCGAATGCATCGCCGCCCGTTTCAATCTCTCCCCCAGCCACCTCTCCCGCTTGTTCCGCCAGCAGGGGCACATGCGGCTGGCGGACTACATCAGCTGGGTACGGCTGGAGCGGGCCAAGTTCATGCTGAAAAAGTACCGCTTTCGCCTCGAAGAGGTCGCCAATCGCTGCGGTTTTACCGACGTGAACTACTTCTGCCGGGTGTTCAAACAGAAGACCGACTTGACCCCTTCACAGTACCGTTCCCTGAGTCAGCCGCAGGCGGCCAGCGAGCTGGAGGGATAACGGGGCGGGGTTGGGAAGGCGTTGTAGCGGCGTGCTGGCGGGTGGCTACCTCTTTGGTCTGACATGCTTGCTTGTCGTTTTATTATGAAAATGAATGGGCTAAGATGGCCGCGCGCAACGAACAAGTTGATAACAAACGGAAGTTAGGAGATGCCGATGGAAAGCAAAGTAGTAATCCCGACCCAGGGCCAGAAAATCACAGTCGATGCCAGCGGCAAGCTGCAGGTTCCCAACCATCCGATCATTCCGTTTATTGAAGGGGATGGCATCGGTGTGGACGTCACCCCTGCCATGTTGAATGTGGTCAATGCTGCGGTCGAGAAAGCCTACAAGGGCGAGCGCAAGATCGCCTGGATGGAGATCTACACCGGCGAGAAGTCGACTCATGTCTATGGCGAAGGTGCCTGGCTGCCGGCCGAAACCCTGGATTTCATTCGCGAATACTGTGTGGCCATCAAGGGCCCGCTGACCACGCCGGTCGGTGGCGGTATCCGCTCTCTCAACGTGGCTCTGCGTCAGGAGCTGGATCTCTACATCTGCCTGCGCCCGGTGCGTTACTATGACGGCACCCCGAGCCCGGTGAAACGTCCGGATCTGACCGACATGGTGATCTTCCGCGAAAACGCCGAAGACATCTACGCCGGTATCGAGTGGAAGGCCGACAGCGCCGAAGCAAACAAGGTGATCGCCTTCCTGCAAAACGAGATGGGCGTGAAGAAAATTCGCTTCCCGGAGTCCTGCGGTATCGGCATCAAGCCGATGTCCAAGGCCGGTACCGAGCGTCTGGTGCGTGCCGCCATCGAGTATGCCATCGATAACGATCGCGACTCAGTGACCCTGGTGCACAAGGGCAACATCATGAAGTTCACCGAAGGTGCCTTCAAGGATTGGGGCTATGCTCTGGCTCAGAACGAGTACGGTGCCCAGCTGATCGACGGCGGCCCCTGGTGCTCCTTCAAGAACCCGAAAACCGGCAAGACCATCGTCATCAAGGATGTCATCGCCGACGCCTTCCTGCAGCAGATCCTGCTGCGCCCGGCCGAGTATGACGTCATCGCCTGTATGAACCTCAACGGCGACTACATCTCCGACGCGCTGGCCGCTCAGGTAGGCGGTATCGGTATCGCGCCGGGTGCCAACATCGGTGACGGCGTGGCCCTGTTCGAAGCGACCCACGGTACTGCGCCGAAGTATGCCGGTCAGGACAAGGTCAACCCGGGCTCCCTGATCCTCTCCGCCGAGATGATGCTGCGCCACATGGGCTGGGTTGAAGCGGCCGATCTCATCATCAAGGGGATGGAAGCGGCGATCCGAAACAAGACCGTCACCTATGACTTCGAGCGTCTGATGGAAGGGGCCACCCTGCGCTCCTGCTCCCAGTTTGCTCAGGACATGATCGACCAGATGTAATCTGCTGCTTGCCAGAAACGCAAAACCGGCGCCATGTGCGCCGGTTTTTTTATCGCGAAAGAGTGAAGGGGCTTATTGCGCCTGCTCTACGTGTTGCTGATAGCGTTGCTGCCATTTGCTGGTTTCTGCTTCATCACCCTGTGCCTTCCAGAAGGCGCAGATGGTGTTGGCAAGTTCCGAAGCCATCGCGTGATCTCCGTCACGTCGACTCATCAGATAATCTCCCAGCCAGCTTTGATATTGTTTCATTACCCGATCTCCTTATCTCATGTGCCCTTGAGGGTGCCCACCTTGACGGGAGCCTGTCGGCCCATCCTGGGGGGAACATCATCAGGCATGATGGTGCAAAGTCACGACCCGGGCAGAGAGCCCGATGGGCAATCTGGCGGCGAACGTGACGCGAGATGTCAAAAAATGAGCGCCATTTTAGCACAAACTGACCAACTTGGGGAAATTGTCACCATGGATTGCGACAGAACTGCTCCATCCCCTTGTTCCCAAAACAGAAAACCCGCCGTGATGGCGGGTTGATTTGCAGATAAATGTGGCAAAACAGCCTAGATCTTGGCGCTGGCCAGGTACTTTGCCATCTCTTCGGCCGGTACCATGCCGCCGCCGGTGGCCCATACCAGATGGGTAGCTTGTGCCATGGTGGTGGCATCGAAACCGCGCGCCGCCTGCCACTCGGGATTGGCAGCCACGCGCCACGGGCCGGCCATGCCAGCCAGTGCGGATGGCTCGAGTTTGATCTGCTCATCGCGCGCCAGCAGTCCCAGCAGGTCATACATCTCCTGATCGCTCAGGGAGTAGAAGCCATCAAGCAGTCGTTCCATGGCGCGGCCGACGAAGCCGGAGGCGCGACCTACCGCGAGGCCGTCGGCTGCGGTGATGTTATCGATGCCCAGATCCTGCACCGCAATGGCATCGTGCAATCCGGTGTGGACCCCCAGCAACATGCAGGGGGAGTGAGTGGGCTCGGCGAAGAAGCAGTGAACGTTATCCCCGAACGCGAGCTTGAGACCAAAGGCCACGCCGCCCGGGCCGCCACCCACGCCGCAAGGGAGGTAGACAAACAGCGGGTGGTCGGCATCCACCTTGATACCCATCTCGTCGAACTGCATTTTCACCCGCTCGCCCGCCACCGAGTAGCCGAGGAACAGGGTGCGGGAGTTCTCGTCGTCGATAAAGAAGCAGTTGGGATCGCGCTCGGCCTCTTTGCGCCCCTGTTCCACCGCCACCCCGTAATCTTCGGCATATTCGACCACGATGACACCGTGTTCACGCAGCTTGTGCTTCTTCCACTCCCGCGCATCGGCAGACATGTGGACGGTGACGGTAAAGCCGAGCTTGGCGCTCATGATGCCGATGGACATGCCAAGGTTGCCAGTGGAGCCCACTGCGATGCTGTACTGGCTGAAGAACTGGCGGAACTCATCCGTGAACAGTTTGCGATAGTCATCCTCTTCCCGCAGCAGACCAGCCTTGATCGCCAACTGTTCGGCGTGAGTCAGCACCTCGTAGATACCGCCTCGCGCCTTGATGGAGCCGGAGATGGGCAGGTGACTGTCTTTTTTCAGCAGCAGTCGACCAGTGACCTCAACCCCGTAGCGTCGGTTGAGCGTAGCCTGCATCGCCGGAATAGCGGCGATCTCGGACTCCAGAATACCTTTGCTGGTGCGGGTCTCGGGGAAGGCTTCGCACATGTAGGGGGCGAAGCGGGCAAGTCGGGCGGAAGCGTCCGCCACATTGTTGCTATCGAGCCCCACATAGGGCAGACCGACTGCCAGGGTAGTGGCATTGGGGTTGAACCAGGTAACCGGCTCGAGCGCGATCAGGGATTGCACCAGTGGAAATTGGCTTGTGAGCTGTTGTACGTCGATGTTTTTCATGGGGTTCTCGGTCTTGTTACACGATATAAGAGAGCAGGAAAGTACCGGCCAGCGCCATCAGGGAGGCGACAAAGGTGGCGGTGGTGTAGTACTTGAGCGTTTCGTTAAGGGTGGCGCCGCAATACTGCTTGACCAGCCAGAACAGGGAGTCGGTCACCATGGTGCAGCCGATGGCACCAGAACCAATGGCCAGGGTCATGATCTCCGGGCTGATGTTCGGGTAGTGCGCCATGATGGGCGATACGATGGCGGTGGCGCCCATCATGGCGACGGTGGCGGAGCCCACGGCGGCGTGCAGCACGATGGCCACCAGCCAGGCGAGCAGAATGGGGTGCATATCCAGCTGGGAGAGGATGGTAGCCAGAGAGTCGCCCAGGCCGCTTGCCTTGAGTACCCCGTTGAAGGCGCCACCCGCCCCGATAATAAGCAGAATGTTGGCGATGGAGGAGAAGCACTCCTCGGTCTTGTTAAGCAACCCCTCCATCTTCATCTGCTGGCGGATCCCCAGCACGTAGTAGGCGGTGAAGGCGGCGATAAACATAGCGGTGATGGGGTTGCCGATGAACTCCAGCACGGTATAAAGGCCGCTGGCGTGATCCATGTTGAGCTCGGCCACGGTCTTGGCCAGCATCAGCAGGATGGGCAGCAGCACGGTGAAGAGAGAAGCGCCCAGGGTCGGCAGGCTTGCCTCATCGCGGGCCTTGATGTCGGCAAAGGCCGCGGGCACCTCCTTGAACGGAACCCGTTTGCCCAGCAGCTTCAGAAACAGCGGGCCGCCCACCAGCGAGGCAAACAGCCCGACCGCGAGGCCATAGACGATGACGGAACCCACGTCGGCACCCAGCTGATTGGTAACATAGAGCGCAGCCGGGTGGGGTGGCACGATACAGTGCACGGCCATCAGGGCGGTACAGAGCGGAATGGCCAGGGTCAGCAGCGAGGTTCTGGTCTTGCGGGCGATGGAGAAGGCCAGCGGAATGAGCAGCACCACGCCGACTTCGACGAACAGGGTGATGCCGCACACCAGACCGACCAGCACCATGATCACCTGGGGCGAAAGCCAGCGGCATCTCTGCAGGGCGAGACCGATGCGCTCTGCCGCGCCCGACACTTCCATCATCTTGCCGAGTATGGTGCCAAGGCCGATGACGGCGGCGAGAAAGCCCAGGGTGCCACCGATGCCCTCTTCCATGGCATTGACCATTTTGAGCGGATTCATCCCCATCATGGTGCCGACATAGAAGCTCGCCAGCAACAGGGCCAGGAAGGGGTGGATCTTGCCTTTCACAATGGTGACCACGATAAGAATGATGCTACTTAGCAGGGTAGCGATGACCCATAACTCTGAACTCATACTGCGCCTCGACATCTGTTGTGTGTGATTGTTTATGCGCTATTGAATGAAAATTGCAGCCTCCTGACAAATGATGAAATTCGACTGATGGATGATCTGAGGTGATGCAAAAGCACTGCATACATCACATTTTTTAGATGAAACATTATTTGGGTCTTTTGAGTTCATCTAAAAGGGTGGCCAGCGGGTGTATTATCGGCGGCCATTGCAGAGAGGAAGATGAATGTATAACGGGGATAATTACATATCGCGCAACAAGCTGCTGAGTGGATACCAGCTGGCCAAGTTGCATACCTTCGAGGCGGCCGCCCGCCACGGATCTTTCGCGATGGCAGCCGATGAGCTGTCGCTGAGCCCCAGTGCGGTGAGCCACCGGATCAGCGCGCTGGAGGAGGAGCTGGGGTTTAAGTTGTTTGAGCGCTTTCACCGTAAGGTGGTGCTAACGGCAGAGGGGCAGCGAGTGTTCTGGGCGCTCAAATCCTCGCTGGAGTTTATCAATCAGGAGATCCTGGAGATCAAGAATCAGGAGCTCTCCGGCACCCTGACCATCTATTCGCGGCCCTCCATCGCCCAGTGCTGGTTGGTGCCAAGACTGGCGGACTTCTCCCGCCTGCATCCGCAGATCGAGCTCAATATCATCACCGGCAACGAGAACATCAATCTGCACGGTTATGGCATTGATTTAACTCTCTATTTCGATGAGAAGAGCCCGGACCGGCTCGCCATCCATCCGCTGATGGATGAGTACATGTTGCCGGTCTGCAGCCCGCAATATGCCGAGCTGCACGGGCTCATCGGCAATCCTGCCAACTTGTCGCGCGGTCGTTTGCTCCATGATCGGCAGGCGTGGGGATTTGACTCGGACACCGACGAGTGGAGCAGTTGGGCTCGTCATGCCGGGGTCAGCCTCGAGGCGTGCCAGCTGAACATGGGCTTTGATCGCTCGGATCTCGCCATTATCGCCGCAATGAATCACGCCGGTGTGGCCATGGGGCGCAAGAATCTGGTGAGCAAGCGGCTGGCGCGCAACGAGCTGGTGGCCCCTTTTGCCGGGCTGGAGGTCAATTGCGAGCAGCGTTATTACATGGCGACCCTGCCGAATCGGGAGTGCCCCAAAATCCAGGCCTTTATCGACTGGGCGCAGGGGATGGCTGCCGAGATGGAATGAGCCGCAGTTGTCAGGCGAGAGAGCAAAATGACGGCGGCAACATGCGAGTTAACGGAGGTAGCGGTTTAACATGGCGGGAAAATAGGGGAGGGTGTCAGCGGAATAGCCTTGCTGCCAACCCCGGGTGGCTGGCAGCAAGGGAGTGGTCGAGATCAGGTGGTCTTTTCCAGATGGTTCTGGTAAATCTGCTGCCACTTGTCCAGTTCGTTTTCATCCCCCTGCTGCTGCCAGAACTCGCAGATGGAACTCGCCATCTCGCATGCCATGGCGTGGTCACCGTCACGGCGACTCATCAGGTATTGCCCCAGCCAGCTTTGATACTGTTTCATTGCACGATCTCCTTATCTATTTAACCCTTGATACTGCAGCTGTGGGCCACCCGTCCGGCAGTGTTGCGCCACACTCCACTTTCGCCTCGCGCTGCTTGTTATCGCCTCGCTTGTTATCAATCAGGACAGAGAGCGTATAAGAAAAAGGCAGAAGTGTTAAAAGTTGGCCAACACCTTATCACAAAATGGTGTGATATGCAGGCCTTGGGGTCAATTGAGTTATAAGCGTGGGTTGTGTGTCCCGACTTAGCGACAGGGATTGACGGAGAGTAGCGGCACGCAACTTGTGTCGCGAGCAGGCGAGTGGGCGGTTACTGGGTCACCCGACGCGCCTGCCAGTAGCGACTGTTCCAGTAGACGTTGTCGAGACGGGAGCGGATCACCCCCTTGCTGGTGGAGGCGTGAATAAACTCGCCAGCACCTGTGTATACCCCCACATGATATTGCTGCCAGCCGGTTTTGAAGAAGACCAAATCCCCGTGTTGCAGCCGGTAGCGATCCACCGGTTTGCCAATGCTGGCCTGAGATTCGGTGGTTCGTGGCAGGTTGAAGCCCAGCACCTGACTGTAGGCGAGCTGGGTGAAGGCGGAGCAGTCTAGCCCGGCGCGGCTGGCGCCGCCCATGCGGTAGGGAACACCGCGCCACTGTTGGTAGAAGCCATCGAAGGCACTGCTCTGCCGAGGGGCCGGAGGTGGCTCCGGCGTGCTGGAACAGGCGGCCAGCAGCAGAGTCAGCAGGGATAGCAGCAGCTTGCGATACATCGGGCTCTCTCCACGGACGGGTCTACCAAACGAGACATTTATCGAACGCCATATCCTGCCAAATCGTTCTGGCGGCAGGAGGGCACGCGACAACTTTTCCATCATAAACAGGGATCTGGCTCCAGACCTAGTCTCCGAGAGGAAAAATGTGGTGGGGAACTGAAAAACGCCAGCCCGAGGGCTGGCGTTTGTTGTCACTCGTTGTGGCTGATCAGCGGTTTAAGCAGCTCGGCCAGTTTGTAGAAGGTCTGTACCCGGGTGGTGCTGGGGCGCCAGACCAGCCCGATCTCGCGATAGGAGGTCTCTCCCGGCAGCGGGATGGCCACCAGATCGGAGTTGGCAAGAATGCCGGCATCGATGGCCATCTGCGGCAGGAAGGTGGTGCCAAGACCCGCTTCCACCATCTGCACCAGGGTGTGCAGGCTGGTGGCGGCGAACGGGTTGATCTTGCTCTTGTCCCGCAGTCGGCAGGCGCTCACTGCGTGCTCGGTGAGGCAGTGCTCCCGCTCCAGCAGGAAGATGCTCTGGTTGGGCAACTCCTTGTAGTCGAACGGGGTATGCAGACCGGCCGCCATGCTGGCGGGCATCACCATATGGAACGGATCCTGGCCGACGGTCTTGCAGTGAAATCCCCCGATCTCGATGGGCAGGGCGAGGATCAGCAAGTCGAGCTGACCCTGTTCCAGCTGCTTGAGCAGATTGCTGGTGGTGTCTTCACGCAGCAACAATTCGAGGTCAGGATAGATTTTGCTGCACTCTTTCAGCAGCTTGCTCAGCAGGAAGGGGGCGATGGTGGGAATGCAGCCAAGACGTACCGTCCCCTGCATCACGCCGCCCTGATGTTGCCCGAGCTCCATCAGATCCCGCGCATCGGAGAGCAAATTGCGAGCGCGCTCGACGATTTCCATGCCGACTGGGGTCATAATGAAGCTCTTGTGGTCCCGCTCCACCAGTTGCAGGTTCATCATGTCCTCCAGCGTCTGGATCCCGGTACTCAGGGTCGACTGGCTGACATGACAGGCCTTGGCGGCGCGGTTGAAGTTCTTGTGCTCATCGAGAGCGACCAGATATTGCAGCTGTTTGAGGCTGGGCCAACGTTGCATAGAAAAACCCGATTAACGCTATCTATTTAATTTGATTTAACTAATCTACCACCGGGTCTATAGTTTGTCGCTTGAATTAGATGGACTTGGCTCTAGGTAGCCCAATCCTCACCGGATTGTTCACTTCACATAAAGAGGAATTGAATATGGTATTGGTAGGCCGTCCCGCACCCGATTTTACCGCCGCAGCTGTTCTGGGTAATGGCGAGATCGTTGATTCATTCAACCTGTCATCCCACATCAAAGGCAAAGCTGCCGTTGTCTTCTTTTATCCGCTCGATTTCACCTTCGTCTGCCCGTCCGAGCTGATTGCCTTCGATCACCGTTATGAAGAGTTCCAGAAGCGTGGCGTGGAAGTGATCGGTGTTTCCATCGATTCCCAGTTCTCCCACAATGCATGGCGCAACACCAAAGTGGAAGATGGCGGTATCGGTCAGGTCAAATACCCGCTGATCGCCGACGTGAAACACGATATCTGCAAAGCCTATGACGTTGAGCATCCGGAAGCCGGTGTGGCGTTCCGTGGTTCCTTCCTGATCGACAAGAACGGTGTCGTTCGTCACCAGGTTGTCAACGATCTGCCGCTGGGCCGAAACATCGACGAGATGCTGCGCATGGTCGATGCCCTGCAATTCCACGAAGAGCACGGCGAAGTGTGCCCGGCTCAGTGGGAAAAAGGCAAAAAAGGTATGCAAGCCTCTCCGGACGGCGTTGCCAAGTACCTGTCCGAGAATGCTGACTCCCTGTAATCGGTCGCACTCTGCTTGAAGAACCGGCGTTTTGGCGCCGGTTTTTTTATGCCTGCGATTTACCTATCCCCTGATATATCGAGGGTCAGCATCTCATTCCGAAACGACGAGTACGCCACTGACTGCAGCTTGGAATAGCGAAGACGAAGGGGCGAGAATAGTGTGACCGATAGCTGGAGCTGGGATGTGCCAACAGACAAACAACAGCCATAAAAAAAGCGCGCCATAGGCGCGCTCAGTTCACAAGCGGAGGTGTTACTCCTCAAAGATCCCGAAGTGATCCTTGGCGAAATTGACCCGCTGCTCCACGTTCATCTTCACCTGTCCCAGTTTCTCGATGGTCTTGAGATTGGGCACCAGGCCGCGACCGTTGGCGATCTGGATGGCAAGGCCGGGACGGGCGTTGAGCTCCAGCAGCATGGGGCCGCGGAACTTGTCCAGCACCATATCGGTACCGATATAACCCAGACCCGACATCTCGTAGCAGGAGGCGGCCAGGGTGAGCAGGGTATCCCAGTGTGGGACCTTGAGCTCATAGAGATCGAGGCCAGTGTCCGGATGGTGGCGCAGCGGATTGCCAAACTGCACCGCCCGCAGGGCACGACCGGTACGCAGGCACAGACCCACCCCCACGGCGCCCTGGTGCAGGTTCGCCTTGCCGTCGGAGGCTGCGGTGGAGAGGCGCATCATCGCCATCACCGGGAACCCCTTGAAGATGATGACCCGAGCATCGGGTACCCCTTCAAAGGAGTAGCCGTCGAACACATCATCGAAGTTGATGAGGCCTTCGACCAGCGCCACGTCGGGCTTGCCCCCCAGCGAATAGAGCCCCGCCAGAATGTTGGAGACATGGCGCTCCAGATCCTGACCGTTGGAGGCGCTACCGTTGGGCTTGTAGAAGAGGCCATCTTCCTGGCGCAGGATCACCAGGATCCCCTTGCCACCCGAGCCACGAGCCGGCTTGATGCAGAAGCCCGGCCAATCTTTTACCAGCTTGGTGATGCGACCCACATCGTGCTGGGCACGGATAGTACCGATCAGCTCGGGCACGGTAACCCCTGCATCCAGCGCAATTTGCTTGGTCTGCAGCTTGTCATCCACCAGCGGATAGAGGCTGCGCGGATTGTAGCGGCTGATGTAGGAGTGGTTGCGCTTGTTCATGCCGAGGATGCCTGCCTGCGACAGGCTCCACGGGGTGGTGTATTTTTCCCAGAACCACATCTGTTACTTGTCCTTACCCGGGGTGGCACCGGAACGCATTTCGTCTACCAGCGGCTTGAAGCGCTTGAGTTCGCTCAGCTTGTAGCCGGTGTAGTTACCCATCAACAGCACGGTCGCCATCAGCACCAGCTGCAGGCCGAGGAAGTTGAAGGTGAGGTGACGAATAAGCTCGTTATCCATGGCCAGATAGGCGATGACAGCCACCAGCAGGGAGCCGCCACCCTGGCGGAATACCTCTTTCGGGCCCTCTTCTTCCCACAGGATGGACATCCGTTCAATGGTCCAGGAGAGGATGATCATCGGGAAGAAGGTGATCTTCATACCATCGGTCAGTCCCAGCTTGAAGGCGAACGCGGAGAAGATCCCTATCATCGAGATAACCATGATGATGATTGCCGATATTCGGGCGACCAGCAGCAGGTTAAGCCGCGACAGATAGGAGCGAATAATGAGACCAGTGCCGACGATCAGCAGGAAGCCGATGAGACCGGTGACCAGCGAGGTCTGGATAAAGGCGACCGCGATCAGCACCGGCATAAAGGTACCTGAGGTCTTGATCCCCACCAGAACCCGCAGGAACACCACCATCAGTACGCCGATCGGGATCAGCAGCAAGCCCTTGAACAGGGTCTGCTCTTCCAGTGGCAGGCTGTGGATGGAGAAGTTCATCATCTCTGATTTTTCGAACTTCTGCGCCAGAGCAACGCTGACCGGCTGCTCCTGCTCGATCATCGAGAAGCTGACACGGGAGTTGTGACCACCGGTCACGTCCAGCAGGGCGCCGGAGTTGTATTCCCACAGCAGCAGGTTGGCCGGACGACCCTGTTCACCGCTTTGCGGATTGAACAGTTTGTAGTCGGTCGGGCTGTTGAATACCTGCAGGTAATCCACCAGCTCCTGACGACGGCGGCCATCTTCCAGATTCAGAGCATGCACCACGCGGGTGGGGACGTCAGCATTGTTGAGCAGCTCGGCGATCAGGTTGGCGCGGCTCTTGTGCTTTTTCAGCAGCTCGGCGTTCTGCTCCTGTTTCTCGATCTCCTTGATGATCTCGCGAGTCAGGGTGTAGCCGTCGGCAGAGCGCTCCTGTGCCCGCTCGAGGATCTGCTTCATCGCGGTGGCATAAGGCTCACTCTCGATTTGCTTCTCGATGGCAGGCGGCTGCGGATTGGCGGCCGGTTTGGCGTGGGCATCCGCCATCATGTCGACGCGGTAGTAGAGCTCCTGACGGCCGGAGGCGGTGCGGATGGACCACTCGGCGCGGGCATCGCCATCTTTCTCGACGAAGGAGAGGCCGTAGCCGGGGCTTGCGGCGTTCTCGTTCATCAGGGTGAAACCGGGCTGGGTGCCCGGAATGGCCAGGGAGGCGATCACCGGCTCGCCGGTCGCCTCGAACTCCAGCTTGGCTTCGATGGACCAGATCTGGCGTTTTTCACCGGGCGTCAGCGGTACATCCAACGCGATATGGTGATAAATCGTCATCCCCAGGCCGACAATGTACAGCAGGGCTACCAGCAAATAGAACGGCTTACGGGAAACCATGGATTATTTCACATCCTTGAGCTTGGGTTTGGGTTGGATATATTCGCGGGCCACATCAACCACGGCGATGTCTTTCAAAAATTCGCGACCCAGCAGCACCGGGAAGGTCATGTCGCTGCGGTCCTTCAGGGTAAATTCGGCTTTCTCGGTCATGTCGCCAATCCGTACCGCCAGACGGACCACCGGACGGCGGTCGAGATCGTCGGCAGAGGCCTGACGCACCCGCACATGACGCACCAGCGGCGCTTCGATCTGGATCTTGTCGTCCACTTCCTGATGGCTCAGGAAGAAGCGCACCCAGTTTTTGCCGTTGCGCTCGAAAATGGTGATCTCCTGCGCACTGATGGAGGAGGTGGTCGCACCGGTATCGACCCGCGCCTGGAAGGCGTCGTTGGCCGCATCAACCCAGATCCACTCGGCTTCACCGACCATCAGCTTGCCATCGATGGTGTGACCCTGATTGGGGGCCGGGCACTTCTCGGTGGGGATGGCCATCGGCTTGGGGGGCTCGGAGGGGAGGGTGGCGAGCTTGTGGTCTACTTGCTTGACGGACTCTTTCATATTGGTGACATCTGTGTTGAGCTGAACCAGCAGGTGCTGTTGCTGCACATACTGCTTCTGTTGCTGTTCCATGGATGTTTGCAGGCGCTGCTCGCTCTGGCTCAGCTCGCTACGAAGCTCGGCCAGCGTCAGAGCAGGGACCTGAGGCGCTTTTTCCATATTGACACACCCGCCGAGACTAAGCAGGGAGAGCAGGGTCATTCCTTTTAATTTGCTTTTCATGTCATTCATTTAACTGTGCTTCCTGGAATGGGGTCAGTGTAACTTCCACAAGCGCCACCGGCTAGTCTTTGGCCTTGCGGGCAATCAGTACGGCACGTTTCGGCGCCGGGTGTCCTTCTACCGTGAGTGCCGGATTGTCTGGATCCAGATAGTCACTCAGGGATTCATTAATCATCCAGTCGGTACGACGCTGTTCGTCGGTGCTGGTCATATTCTCGTCTACTATCCGCACGTCGGTGAAGCCGCAGCGCTCGACCCACAGCTTGAGGGCGCGGCTTGAAGGAATAAACCAGACGTTGCGCATCTTGCCGTAACGGTCAGTGGGCATCAGCACGTCGTTGACCCCGCCATCGATCACCAGCGTCTCCAGCACCAGCTCGCCATCATCTTTCAATTGATTGCGCAGCTGCTCGATGTGCTCGATGGGGGATTTGCGGTGATAGAGCACCCCCATGGAGAAGACGGTGTCAAAGGCACGCAGCTCCGGCAGCTCCTGAATGCCGAGCGGCAACAGGTGGGCGCGCTGATCATTGCCCGCAAAGTGGCGAATAGCCTCAAACTGGCAGAGGAACAGCGGGCTCGGATCGATGCCGACCGCGAGCTTGGCCCCTTCACCCACCATGCGCCAGAGGTGGTAGCCGCTGCCGCAACCCACATCCAGCACGTAACGGCCTTCGAGTGGGCTGATATGGGGCAGCACCCGATCCCACTTCCAGTCAGAGCGCCACTCGGTATCGATGTGGATGCCGTGCACGGTGAACGGCCCCTTGCGCCAGGGCATGAAGTGGCGCAGCAGGCTCTCGACCTTCTTGCGCTCTCCTTCGGCCAGGCTCTCGGCAGAGCCGATTTCGACCCGGCTTTTCAGCTCGACGTGTTCAGGAGCGACCACCGGCAGCTTGTTGAGGGCGCGGTTCCAGCGCGGCAGGTCGCCATGCTGGTTGTCATGTTGCCAGGCGTGCAGCTGGGCGGGCAGGGTATGCAGCCAGTGGCTCAGCCGGTTTTTGGCAATCAGTTGATAGAAATTGGCAAAGTCGATCATGGCTGGGCGTCGCTGGATTTGATGGCAATCATGGAGCCGAAGTTGAAACACTGGAACCAGAGATCCTGATGGACGAAACCGGCATCTCGCAGACGGGCCTGATGCACCGGCAGGCTGTCGGTGCGCATCACGTTCTCAAGGGCGGTGCGTTTCTGGCTGATCTCCAGCTCGCTGTAGCCATTGGCCCGCTTGAAGTCGAGATGCAGATCGATGAGCAACTCGTTGACCGGTTCATCTTCGAAGCGGAACTTTTCGCTCAGGATCAGGATCCCACCCGGGCGCAGACCATCGTGAATGCGCTGGGTCAGGGCGGCCCGTTTCTCTGGCTCGACAAACTGCAGAGTGAAGTTGAGTACCACCACGGAGGCGTTCTCGATCTCGATGTCGCAGATATCCGCCTCTACCAGCTCCACCGGCACCTCGGATTTGAAACCGGAGAGGTGGGCGCGGGCGCGCTCAATCATCGGATGGGAGAGATCCACCGCGGTGATGCGGCAGCCGGGCTGGCTGACATGGCGACGCATCGCCTGGGTTGCGGCGCCCAGTGAGCAGCCGAGATCATAGAGTCGGCTCTCGGGTTGGGCGTAGCGGGCGGCCATCATGCCGATGGCAGAGATGATGTTGCTGTAACCCGGCACCGAGCGCTGGATCATATCGGGAAATACGTCGACGACCTGTTCGTCAAAACAGAAGTCTCCCAATCGGGCGATCGGGGCGGCAAAAATTTGATCTTTGGTATGCATGCTGGCGCAACCTGACAGTCGGGACATCACCCGGCTGTATTGTTCAATTGAGTCGTTGGGTGACACCCATCAGAGTAGATTTATCACCTGTTTACGAACGGGGTAGCTGGTCATGAAATCCTTTGGACCTGTCCGGTTCGTACGGGCCATGTTCCGGACCCTTACTTGGGGCGGTAGTGTAGAGGATTGATGGCCGTTTGTCTTGACGCCAGGGCTTGCCACGCCACAAAAAAACACTTTTTTTGCAGCGAAACGATGGCCGCAGAATGGGTTGGCTAAAAGCGCAGCACTCCCTGCCGTGCGCGATCGTTTTCCCCCGGCCAGGGGGCCATCTCCTGCTCCAGCAAGCGGGTGATCTGGCGGGCCAGCTCAGGTGCCTGGGCGTTGTCGGCAGTATGTATATAGAGATAGAGATCTTTCCCCTCCGCGAGCCACTGGCGCCAGTGGGGTAGCCAGCTGGGCAGGAAGGGGTGATTGGCTGCCGGATCCGGCAGGCCGATAAAGCGCACCATGGGGGCGTTGGCGGTGGCCAGCAGATGCACCGGCAGGCGCGGTTTCTTGCCATGGGCATCGACAAGGGCTGGCGTGGTTGCTTGCACCGAGAAGAGTGGCCGGCTGTCGAGCATCACCCGGTTCACACCCTGTTCCATCAGCAGCCGGTTCAATGCCCGCTCGGCCTCCCCCTTGGCGAAGAAGTCAGGGTGACGCACTTCGAGGGCGTAGCGAAACTCCCGCGGCAGCCGCTCGATAAAGGCCGCCAGTCTGGCCAGCCCCTCTGGCCCGAAACGGGCGGGCAACTGCAGGGTGAGCAGCCCCAGCTTGTCGTGCAGCGGGGCGAGCAGGCGAATAAAGTCGGCGACTTGTTTGTCTGCGCTGACCAGATCGCTCTGGTGGCTGATGGTTTGCGGAAACTTGAAGTTGAAACGAAAGTGATCGGGCACCGCATCGGCCCAGCGCTGCACCGTATCCGGCGTCGGCAGGGCGTAGAAAGTGGTGTTGCCCTCCACCGAGTTGAATACGGTGGCGTAGTGGGCGAGATGTTCGGCAGGCTTAGCGCCCAGACCCAGCAACTGGCCGGGCCAGCCGGGGTGGGACCACTGTGGCAGGCCCAAATAGAGGCTCATGGTGGCTATTCTCTTCGCTCTTGGTGCATTCGTGCCGATTTTTTGCCCGTTTTTTGTCATCGAGTGCAAAAAACTGGCGAAAGGAGGGCGCTGGCCATTTTACCCAAAAGGGGGTTTTCCTCTATAATGCCAGCCCTTTTGTTTTTCAATTTCTTGTGACCCATGCCTATCTACGAATATCGTTGCGACGTCTGTGGCCATGAATTGGCAAAACTGCAAAAGCTTTCCGATGCCCCCCTGACCGACTGTCCGGCCTGTAGCAAGCCGAATCTGGTCAAGCTGATATCGGCGGCAGGCTTCCGGCTCAAGGGAACCGGATGGTACGAGACTGATTTCAAACCGGGTAAGAAAAAGAATCTGGCCAGCTGTGAGACAGACGGTGCTTGCCAGTCGTGCCCGGCGGCCCAAGGTTAACCGTCTCTCTACAATTTCGAAGGAAGAAGTCCATGCGCTCTATCTATTGCGGACAGGTCAATGAGGCCCATGCTGGGCAGACCATTACATTGTGCGGTTGGGTTCATCGTCGTCGTGATCTCGGCGGTCTGATCTTTATCGATATGCGCGACCGGGAAGGGATCGTTCAGGTGTTCTTCGATCCGGACAAGCCGGACGCGTTTGCCCTGGCCTCCGAGCTGCGCGGCGAGTTCTGCATCCAGGTGACCGGCGTGGTGCGCACCCGTCCCGAGTCCCAGCGCAACAGCGACATGGCCACTGGCGCCATCGAAGTGTTCGCCCACGAACTCAACATCATCAACCGTGCCGAGCCGCTGCCGCTGGACTTCAATCAGGTCAACAGCGAAGAGATCAGCCTCAAGTATCGCTACCTGGATCTGCGTCGTCCCGAGATGGCCAAGTACCTGAAGACCCGTGCCAAGGCCAGCGCCTTCGTACGCCGCTTCATGGACGAGCACGGTTTCCTCGATATCGAGACCCCGATGCTGACCAAGGCCACCCCGGAAGGTGCCCGTGACTATCTGGTACCGAGCCGCGTGCACAAGGGCAAGTTCTACGCTTTGCCGCAATCTCCCCAGCTGTTCAAGCAGTTGCTGATGATGTCCGGCTTCGATCGCTACTACCAGATCGTCAAGTGCTTCCGTGACGAAGACCTGCGTGCCGACCGCCAGCCGGAATTCACCCAGATCGACGTGGAGACCTCCTTCATGACCGCACCGCAGGTGCGTGAAGTGATGGAAGAGATGATCCGCAAACTGTGGCTGCACATCCTGAATGTGGATCTGGGCGACTTCCCGATCATGACCTTCGACGAAGCCATGCGTCGCTACGGCTCCGACAAGCCGGACCTGCGTCTGCCGATGGAGCTGGTTGATGTGGCTGATCTGCTGACTGCCGTCGAGTTCGCCGTGTTCGCGGGCCCCGCCAACGATCCGAAAGGCCGTGTGGCTGCCCTGAAAGTCCCGGGCGGTGCCGAGCTCTCTCGCAAGCAGATCGACGAGTACACCAAGTTTGTCGGCATCTACGGTGCCAAGGGCCTGGCCTGGATGAAGGTCAACGAAGCGGCAAATGGTATCGAAGGCGTGCAGTCTCCGGTTGCCAAGTTCCTCTCTGACGCCATCGTGCGCGAGATCCTGGCTCGTACCGGCGCGGCCGACGGCGACATCATCTTCTTTGGCGCTGACAGCAAGAAAGTGGTCTGCGATGCCATGGGCGCCCTGCGTCTGAAAGTGGGCCGTGATCTGGGCCTGCTGGAGAACAGCTGGAAGCCGCTGTGGGTCATCGACTTCCCAATGTTCGAGGAAGATGGCGAAGGTGGTCTGGCCGCCATGCACCACCCGTTCACCGCGCCGAGCAACATGAGCCCGGCCGAGCTGAAAGCCAATCCGGTGGGTGCTTACGCCAACGCCTATGACATGGTGATCAACGGTTACGAAGTGGGTGGCGGCTCTGTTCGTATCCACAACAGCGAGATGCAGGCCACCGTGTTCGACATCCTGGGGATCACCCCGGCGGAACAGCGCCTGAAGTTTGGCTTCCTGTTGGATGCGCTGAAGTACGGCACCCCGCCGCACGCCGGTCTGGCCTTCGGTCTGGACCGTCTCAGCATGCTGCTGACCGGCACCGAAAACATTCGGGACGTCATCGCCTTCCCGAAAACCACTGCGGCCGCCTGTCTGATGACCGACGCCCCCAGCCTTGCCAACGCCGCCCAACTGGGCGAGCTGGCGATTGCAACCACCGTCAAGGGTGATGAGTAAGCCGATACCGGTACCGGAGGCCGCCGCCGTGCGGCCTCTGTGTTTCCCTTGGGTTAGTCATGATCAGTGTTACTGACATTTAAAAATAACGGAGAGTCTCTATGGCAGGTCACAGTAAATGGGCCAACATCAAACACCGCAAGGCTGCTCAGGACGCCAAGCGTGGCAAGATCTTCACCAAGCTGATCCGCGAAATCACTACCTCCGCGCGTCTGGGTGATGCCGATCCGGCCAACAACCCGCGTCTGCGTGCTGCGGTGACTGCCGCCCTGACCAACAACATGACCCGCGACACCATCAACCGTGCCATTGCGCGTGGCGCCGGTGGTGGTGATGGCGAACAGCTCGAGACCATCGTATACGAAGGTTACGGCCCGGCTGGCTCTGCCGTGATGGTAGAGTGCCTGACTGACAACCGTAACCGTACCGTAGCCGAAGTGCGTCACGCCTTCAGCAAGTGCGGTGGCAACCTGGGTACCGACGGCTCCGTCGCCTATCTGTTCAGCAAGAAAGGTCTGCTGACTTTTGTTGGCGTGGACGAAGATGCCCTGATGGACGCCGCGCTGGAAGCGGGCGCCGATGACGTGGTGACCGAAGAGGATGGCTCCATCGAGGTGTACACCACCCCGAACGACTTCGGTACCGTGCTGGATGGTTTGGAAGCTGCCGGCTTCAAGGCCCAGAGCGCTGAAGTGACCATGATCCCCTCCACCGAAGCGGAGCTGGATGCAGAGACTGCACCCAAGCTGATGCGCCTCATCGACATGCTGGAAGATTTGGACGACGTGCAAGAGGTTTACCACAACGGCTCCATCTCCGATGAAGTCGCTGCGACCCTCTGATCGCCGAATCGTACTCTCCCGATGGCAGCCAGATGGCTGCCATTTTTTTATCTTTGCATCATGGTAACTGCTGATGTGTCAGTTGATCACCCGGTGCAACAACTCTCTTCACTGACAGTCTTTCCCGCTTTCTCCGCGCATTATCATGGCTCTGTTCCTGCCTGTCGGTTGGCCCGCACGTACGCCAGTCGGCAGTTCTGCTGCGTTGCGCTAGCGAGGCTCTGCTTATCCTGTTTATCACTCCTTTAGCTCTGTAGATGGGGTTCAGTGCTCGCATCTGCCCATCAGGGTAATTGCGCTGCGTTGAGTTGCGTTGCGGGTAGGGGAGAGGAGAGGAGAGGAGAGGAGAGGAGAGGAGAGGAGAGGAGGTGATGGAGCGTGCTCTTGTTATCACAGTTGGCCCATCAATACAGAGTCACAGGTTGGGATGTCGATAACGGATTGGCTGGGGCGAGTTGGTTGGTTGGTTGGTTGGTTGGTTGGTTGGTTGGGAAGTTAGGGGCTGCACTAGCGCAATCAGCAGGGAGATGATGGCTGTGATTAGTGGCAGGTGGCAGATAAAAAAAGCCCGCGCAGTGCGCGGGCTTGTTATCTCAGGACTGGTTATCAGGCCTTGGATTTCTTCTTGCCTTCAACCTTGGCTTCAACCGGGGCAGCAGTTACCGGAGCGGCTTCGGTGAAGGGACGGCCGTAGTAGGAGTCCAGCAGAACCTGCTTCAGCTCGCTGATCAGCGGGTAGCGCGGGTTGGCGCCAGTGCACTGGTCATCGAAGGCTTCGATGGACAGCTGGTCAACCTTGGCCAGGAAGTCAGCCTCGGCAACGCCAGCTTCGCGGATGGAGGCCGGGATACCCAGGGTAGCCTTCAGCTCGTCCAACCAGGTCAGCAGCTTCTCGATCTTGGCGGCGGTGCGGTCACCGGCAGCAGTCAGACCCAGGTGGTCAGCGACTTCGGCGTAACGACGACGAGCCTGCGGACGGTCGTACTGGGAGAACGCAGTCTGCTTGGTCGGGTTGTCGTTCGCGTTGTAGCGGATGACGTTGCTGATCAGCAGGGCGTTGGCCAGACCGTGCGGAATGTGGAACTCTGCACCCAGTTTGTGAGCCATGGAGTGGCACACACCCAGGAAGGCGTTGGCGAACGCGATACCGGCGATGGTGGCAGCATTGTGCACCTTCTCACGAGCGATCGGGTCGTTGGCACCGTTCTGGTAGCTGGACGGCAGGTACTCTTTCAGCATTTTCAGGGCTTGCAGCGCCTGACCGTCGGAGTACTCGTTAGCCAGTACGGAAACATAGGCTTCCATGGCGTGAGTCACGGCATCGATACCACCGAAAGCACACAGGGACTTCGGCATGCCCATGACCAGGTTGGCATCAACGATGGCCATGTTCGGGGTCAGCTCGTAGTCAGCCAGCGGATACTTCTGACCAGACACTTCATCGGTTACTACCGCAAACGGAGTGACTTCAGAGCCGGTACCGGAAGTGGTGGTGATACAGACCAGTTCGGCCTTCACGCCCATTTTCGGGAACTTGTAGATACGCTTGCGGATGTCCATGAAGCGCATGGCCAGATCTTCGAACGCAGTGTTCGGGTGCTCGTACATCACCCACATGATCTTGGCCGCATCCATCGGTGAACCACCGCCCAGCGCCAAGATAACGTCCGGTTTGAAGGAGTTGGCCATCTCGGCACCCTTGCGAACCACAGCCAGGGTCGGGTCAGCTTCTACTTCGTAGAACACTTCCACTTCCATATTCTGTGCTTTCAGCAGGCTGACCAGTTCATCGGCGTAGCCGTTGTTGAACAGGAAGCGGTCGGTCACGACCATGGCACGCTTTTTACCTTCCAGGTCGCTCAGAGCGATCGGCAGGGAACCACGACGGAAGTAGATGGATTTCGGAAGTTTGTGCCACAGCATGTTTTCTGCCCGTTTTGCGACTGTCTTCTTGTTGATCAGGTGCTTCGGACCCACGTTTTCGGAGATGGAGTTGCCGCTCCAAGAGCCGCAACCCAGGGTCAGGGACGGTGCCATTGCGAAGTTGTACAAGTCACCGATACCGCCTTGGGTAGACGGAGTGTTGATCAGGATACGCGCAGTCTTCATCTTGTCGCCGAAGTACTTGATGCGGTCAGCGTTGCGGTCCTGGTCGGTGTACAGACCTGAGGTGTGGCCGATACCACCGATGTTGACCATGTCACAGGCCATCTCAACGGCGTTTTCGAAGCTGCTTGCACGGAACATACCGAGCAGCGGGGACAATTTCTCGTGAGCAAACTCATCTTCTGCACACAGCTTGGCGCCTTCACCGATCAGGATCTTGGTATCAGCCGGTACAGTCACGCCTGCCATCTCGGCAATCTTGGTAGCCGGTTGGCCAACGATGTTGGCGTTCAGGGCACCGTTGATCAGGATAACTTTACGCACCTTGTCAGCATCTTCTTTGGAGAGCACGTGGCCCTTGTGAGATGCAAAGCGCTCTTTAACCTGGTCGTAAATGGCATCAACCACGATGACAGCTTGCTCGGAAGCACAGACCACACCGTTATCGAAAGTTTTGGACATCAGCACGGACGCAACAGCACGCTTCACGTCGGCGGTCTCGTCGATAACGATAGGCACGTTACCGGCACCCACACCGATAGCAGGCTTACCAGAGGAGTAAGCTGCTTTCACCATGCCCGGGCCACCGGTGGCCAGGATCAGGTTGATGTCTTCATGCTTCATCAGAGCGTTGGAGAGCTCAACGGACGGTTGGTCGATCCAGCCGATGATGTCTTTCGGTGCACCAGCGGCAATGGCTGCATCCAGTACCAGCTTGGCTGCGGTATTGGTGGAGTTCTTGGCACGGGGGTGCGGGGAGAAGATGATGGCGTTGCGGGTCTTGAGCGCGATCATGGATTTGAAGATCGCAGTAGAGGTCGGGTTGGTGGTCGGAACGATACCACAGATGATACCTACCGGCTCGGCGATGGTGATGGTGCCCATCTGAGTGTCTTCACTCAGAATGCCGCAGGTCTTCTCTTCTTTGTACTTGTTGTAGATGTATTCGGAGGCGAAGTGGTTCTTGATAACCTTGTCTTCGATGATACCCATACCGGATTCTTCCACGGCCATCTGGGCCAGGGGGATACGGGCGTTGTTGGCGGCCAGGGCGGCGGCACGGAAGATCTTGTCTACCTGCTCTTGAGAGAAGCTGGCGAATTCACGCTGTGCTTCCTTAACGCGGGCGACCAGTGCATCCAGTTCAGCCAAATTGGTTACTGCCATGTTTATCTCCTGATTATTTGAAAACTGTTTAGTAAGACGTTGGCAATGCCCGGCAATTATAGTCGCCCTGTCAAGGCGGTATCGTTGCAACAGCTTTTTCACATGCCTTACTAAATCGCTTTCTGAGTCGATTATAGAGCGGGCCTGACTCAGAAAAACTTGATCTGGATCATGTGTAACAAAAGAACAAAAGAAATTTTATTTCACAATCCTTGTTTGAGTGATGTTACAGGAGTGTGCGGGCAAGGGGAAGGTGGAAGACTTGTTGATACATGGTAATAAACCACATTTATCAAATGGTTAATTACACTTTGCTGCCTAATTGCAGAGCCATTTTGGCTGTGTAGGTTAGCAAATATGAGTGAATCGTTTTCAAAGCAACCGACAAACGCGCTTTATTTCAGCATTTGTTGCGAAAATGATTGTTGTTTTAATCCATGACTAGTCGGCTTTATTGCCCGAAGGGGGCCATTTATGCCCGCTTTCCCCGTGTTCTCCTGCCGAGTCACTGTTTGTGGTGGCAGGTCAGAAATAGGGGGAGACCAGAGGGGGAGTCTCTCGAGTCGTTTTGGTATTCGGTTACACACTACAAGCATGTCTGACCATGATCGGCAGGCTCCGCGTTCACTCTTGTGACGAGGGTCGGGCGGTGGCAGGGGCTTTTGGCATCCGTTTATGCCAGTTAGCGCGGATGCATTAGATGAACTAACTAAAAACCCCCAGAAATGGTGAGATTATTTGATTGGTGCCTGCTCTGGCTATGATGTAAATTTACGCACGAAATTAATGGACTGGCCCGCTGGGCCCGAAACTCTATTGGAAGGCGCCTATGGCAGCAATTGACGTCTCTTTGTATCTGAAGTTTTTTGTCGGTTTGTTCGCAATTATCAACCCGCTTGGTTTGTTGCCGGTGTTTGTCAGCCTGACCAGCCACCATACCCAGGCCGAGCGGATGAAAACCAATACTACCGCCAATATCGCGGTGATGGTGATCCTGCTGGTCTCCATGTATATGGGGCAACTGATCCTCGATGGGTTTGGCATCTCGTTGGCATCGTTCCGGATCGCCGGGGGGTCGCTGATCACCCTGATAGCCTGGTCGATGCTGCAGGGCAAGCTGGGCGAGGTAAAGCACAACAAGCAGGAGAAGGGTGAACTGGCAGTACGCGAGTCTATCGCCGTAGTGCCGTTGGCGCTGCCGCTGATGGCGGGCCCCGGTGCCATCTCCTCGGTTATCGTCTATGCCAGCCAGAGCCACTGGCAGCAACTGATCGGCATGTCAGTGGTGGTGGTGGTCTTCTCCTTCTGCTCCTGGCTCATCTTTCGCGCCGCACCGCTGTTGTTCAAGATCATGGGCAATACTGGCATCAACGTGGTGACCCGTATTATGGGTCTTATCATGATGTCGCTGGGTATCGAGATCATGGTGGCCGGCATCAAGGGGGTTTTCCCCAGCCTGATGTGAGCCAGCTCCACTTTATGAAAGCCGGTCCTCGTGACCGGCTTTTTATTGGTTGCTTTTTATCCAGTCTTTTCTAGAATCGGTCGTTTGTGTAAAAAATGAGCGCAGCGCTGGTGTTTTAATACTGAAAAAGCGCGCCTGCGCTGGTTTTTTGACCGGAAAACACCGATTACCCTGACAATATCTGTTGCATTATCGTAATTGGCAGGGAATTATGCTGGAAGCGGGTTTTAACCCCGTCACTTTAAGAAACGCATGGAATGTTCTTGTTGGAGTAAGGAAATGACTCATAAAAAAACAATGATTAACACAGTTCTGATGGCTGCACTGTTTGGTGGCGTCAATGTGGCTCAGGCTGCCGATGTCCCGGCGGGAACCAAGCTGGCTGAAGTCCAGCAACTGGTAAAAGGCAATGGCTCGGAGCCTGCGACCCTTGACCCGCACAAGACCGAAGGAACGGTCGAATCCAATATCCTGCGCGACCTGTTTGAAGGTCTGGTGGTATCCGGTCCCAAGGGGGAGGTGCTGCCCGGGATAGCTGAAACGTGGGAAACCAAGGATAACAAGCACTACGTCTTCCACCTGCGCAAAGATGCCAAATGGTCCAACGGGGATCCGGTCACCGCCCACGATTTCGTTTATGCCTTCCAGCGTGCGGTTGATCCCAAGACGGCTTCTCCCTACTCCTGGTATCTGGAGATGCCAACCATCGCTAACGCCACCGACATTATCGCCGGCAAGAAGCCTGCCGATACTTTGGGTGTGAAGGCGAGCGATGACTACACCTTCGAAGTGCAGCTTGAGAAAGCGATCCCTTACTTCGTCAGCATGCTATCTCACACCACCACCTACCCGGTGCCGAAGAAAGTGATCGAGAAATTCGGTGACAAGTGGACCCAACCCGAGAACATGGTATCCAACGGTGCTTATGTACTGAAGAAGTGGGTGGTCAACGAGCGTATCGAGCTGGAGCGTAACAAGCAGTACTGGAACGATGGCAAGACCGTGATTAACTCGGTTGTTTATCTGCCGATCCAGTCTACCAACGCCGATCTGAGCCGTTATCTGGCCGGTGAGGTGGATCTGACTTACACCACCCCCATCGAGCGTTTCAAGCAGCTCAAGAAAGATTACCCCAACGAGCTGAAGGTGACCGGTCTGGTCTCCACTTACTACTACCAGTTCAATTTCAAGCACAAGCCGTTTGACGATGTACGCGTGCGAACTGCGCTCTCCTATGCCATCGACCGTGACGTGATTGCTGACAAGGTGATGGGGCAGGGCCAGACGCCTGCATACGGTCTGACTCCTGACTATGTGGACGGGTTCAAGCCGGTGGTCGCCGAGTGGTCGAAGATGACTCAGGCCGAGCGCGATGCCAAGGCGAAAGCGCTGCTGCAAGAAGCCGGGTTTGATGCCAGCAAGCCGCTCAAATTCGAGCTGCTTTACAACACCGATGACAACCATAAAAAGGTCGCGGTCGCTGTTGCCTCCATGTGGAAGAAGCTGGGCGTGCAGGTGAGTCTGGTCAACCAGGAGTGGAAAACCTATCTGGAGACCAAAAAGCAGGGGCAGTTTGACGTCGCACGTGCTGGCTGGAACGCAGATTACAACGAAGCATCCTCCATGCTGGACCTGATGCAGACCACCCACGGCACCAATGACGGTAAGTACTCCAACCCAGCTTATGACAAGCTGATGGATGAATCCCGTGATCAGGTTGATGATGTGGCTCGCAACAAGCTGTATGCCGAAGCCGAGGCCATTCTGGCCAAGGACATGCCTATTGCTCCCATCTATGAGTATGTTACCCCGCGTATGGTGAAACCTTATGTCGGCGGTTACCCGGCCAACCCGCTGGATAACCTCTACAGCAAAGATATGTACATCATTGCTCACTGATTTAAAGCAACAAGTCGCATAACAAGCAGGGCCCGCCAGACGGCGGGCCTTTATTACAACCGCGACCATTTGGAAGCAGTCCAGGACAGGTAATGTCTATGTTGAAATTCATTTTTAAACGGCTATTGGAAGCGATCCCGACTCTGCTGGTCTTGATCACCGTCTCTTTCTTCATGATGCGTTTCGCCCCCGGTAACCCCTTTACCAGCGAGCGCTCACTGCCCCCCGAAGTCATCGCCAATATCGAGGCCAAATACGGGCTCGACAAACCCATTGGCATGCAATATCTCACCTACCTGGGCAACCTGGTGCAGGGTGATTTGGGCCCCTCTTTCAAATACAAGGATTTCACCGTCAATGATCTGGTGAGTCAGGCGTTGCCTGTTTCCGCCAAGATCGGGACCACGGCCTTCTTCTTCGCCGTGCTGCTGGGGGTCACCTTCGGCACCATAGCGGCACTGAAACAGAACACCATCATCGACTATCTGCTGATGTCGTCGGCCATGGCCGGGGTGGTGATACCGGGCTTTGTGCTGGCACCCTTGCTGGTGCTCTTTTTCAGTATTCATCTGGGTTGGTTCCCTGCCGGTGGCTGGCAGGGCGGTGGCATTCAGTTTATGGTGCTGCCGGTATTCGGCATGATGATGTACTACATCTCTGCCATCTCGCGGATCATGCGGGGCAGCATGATCGAGACCATGAACTCCAACTTCATCCGTACCGCCCGTGCCAAGGGCTTGCCGCTGCGTCACATCATCCTGAAACACGCACTGCGTCCGGCCATGCTGCCGGTGGTCTCCTATCTGGGGCCGGCGTTCGTCGGCATCATCACGGGGTCCGTGGTGATCGAGACCATCTTCGGCCTGCCGGGGATTGGCCAGCTGTTCGTCAACGGTGCTCTGAACCGTGATTACTCCATGGTGCTCGGTCTGACCATTCTGGTCGGCGCCCTCACCATCACCTTTAACGCTGTGGTCGATATTCTCTACGCCTTTATCGATCCCAAGATCCGTTACTAATTCGGGAGTTCATCATGGTTGTTTCAACTGAAAAACGCGATGCCGTCGAGGCGTTCGCGCAAAAGGTAGAGGTGGTGGAGGGGCGCTCCCTGTGGAAGGATGCCCGTCGCCGTTTCCTGCGCAACAAGGCGGCCCTGACCAGCCTGATCATTCTGACCATTATCGGTCTGGCGGTCATCTTTGGCCCCCATCTGTCCCAATACACCTTTGACGATCCGGACTGGGGCGCCATGCAGTCGCCGCCGGATATGGAAGCGGGTCACTACTTCGGTACCGACAGCCTGGGGCGCGATCTGTTCGTGCGCACCTTGCTGGGCGGTCGCATCTCGCTGATGGTCGGCATCATGGGTGCCATGGTGGCCGTCATCATCGGTACTTTGTATGGCGCGGCCTCCGGTTTTATCGGCGGGCGGGTCGACAGCCTGATGATGCGGGTACTGGAGATCCTCAACGCCTTCCCCTTCATGTTCTTCGTCATCATGCTGGTCACCTTCTTTGGCCGCAATCTGGCGCTCATCTTTATCGCCATCGGGGCGGTGAGCTGGCTCGACATGGCGCGGATCGTGCGCGGCCAGACTCTCAGCCTCAAGAGCAAGGAGTTTATCGAGGCTGCCCACGTCTGTGGCGTCTCCAAGTGGAAGATCATCACCCGTCACATCGTACCGAACGTACTCGGAATCGTGGCCGTTTACGCCACCTTGCTGGTGCCGGGGATGATCATGTTTGAATCCTTCCTGAGTTTCCTGGGCCTTGGGGTTCAGGAACCGATGACCAGCTGGGGTGCCCTGCTGGATGAAGGCTCCAAGTCGATGGAAGTGGCCATCTGGCAACTGCTGTTCCCCGCCGGTTTTATGGTGGTGACCCTGTTTTGCTTCAACTTCCTCGGGGATGGTCTGCGTGACGCCCTCGATCCGAAAGATCGTTAATCGAGCATCGGATCGACAGGAAAGCATCACGAAAGATCGATAAGGAGTTTTTATATGAAGTTACTGGATGTGAAAGATCTGCGGGTCGAGTTCAAGACCCCGGACGGCAATGTGGTGGCGGTCAACGACCTCAACTTTTCTCTCTCTGCGGGTGAAACCCTGGGGATTGTCGGCGAGTCTGGCTCCGGCAAATCCCAGACGGCCTTTGCCATCATGGGGCTGCTGGCCAAGAACGGCATTATTACCGGCTCTGCCAAATTTCAGAGGGAGGAGATCCTCAACCTGCCGGAGTCCAAGCTCAACAAGATCCGCTCCGAGAAGATCGCCATGATCTTCCAGGACCCCATGACCTCGCTCAACCCCTACATGAAGGTGCAGGATCAGCTGATGGAAGTGCTGATGTTGCATAAGGGCGTCAGCAAGGCGGAAGCGTTCGAAGAGTCGGTACGGATGCTCGATGCGGTCAAAATTCCCGAAGCACGCAAGCGGATGGGCATGTATCCCCACGAGTTCTCCGGCGGTATGCGTCAGCGGGTGATGATCGCCATGGCGCTGCTCTGCCGGCCGCAACTGCTGATCGCCGACGAGCCGACCACCGCGCTCGACGTGACCGTGCAGGCCCAGATCATGACCCTGATGAACGAGCTCAAGCGCGAGTTCAACACCGCCATCATCATGATCACCCACGACCTTGGCGTGGTCGCCGGTATCTGCAACAAGGTGCTGGTGATGTATGCCGGTCGTACCATGGAGTACGGCAAGGTAGACGATATTTTCTATCGCCCGAGCCACCCCTACACCGAAGGCCTGCTGCGCGCCATTCCTCGTCTCGATACCGAAGGGGAAGTGCTGCCCACCATCCCGGGCAATCCGCCCAACCTGCTGCGTCTGCCCACCGGCTGTCCCTTCCAGGAGCGTTGCCACCGTGTGAGCGATATTTGCGGCCAGCAGTCACCGATCCTCACGCCGTTCAACGACGGTCGGGAGCGTGCTTGTCACTGGGTTTCGGATGCCATGAACAAGGGGGCCAACTAAATGGGTGCCGACAAAAAATTGCTGTTGGAAGTGTCTGACCTCAAGGTCCACTTCAGTATCAAGAGTGGCAAGGCGTGGCCCTGGGCCAAACCGTCCGATCTCAAGGCGGTCGATGGTGTGACCTTGCGTCTCTATGAGGGTGAAACCCTCGGTGTGGTGGGGGAGTCCGGTTGCGGCAAATCGACCTTTGCCCGCGCCATCATCGGTCTGGTACCGGCCACCGATGGCAAGGTGGTGTGGCTGGGTGATGATCTCACCAAGCTCGATCAGAATGCCCTGCGCGAGAAGCGCAAAGAGATCCAGATGATCTTCCAGGACCCGCTGGCTTCTCTGAACCCGCGTATGACCATTGGCGACATCATCGCCGAGCCGCTCATCACCTTCTACCCCAACCTGCCGCGGGAAGAGGTGAAGGAGAAGGTGCGCGCCATGATGAGCAAAGTGGGGCTCTTGCCCAACCTGGTCAACCGCTATCCGCACGAGTTTTCTGGCGGCCAGTGCCAGCGGATCGGGATTGCCCGGGCGCTGATCCTCGAGCCCAAGATGATCATCTGCGACGAGCCGGTCTCGGCGCTTGACGTCTCCATTCAGGCGCAGGTGGTCAACCTGCTCAAATCCCTGCAAAAGGAGATGGGGTTGTCGTTTATCTTCATCGCCCACGATCTGTCGGTGGTCAAGCATATCTCCGATCGGGTGCTGGTTATGTATCTGGGCAACGCCGTCGAGTTGGGGACCCGCAAGGAGATCTTCGCCAATCCGTTGCACCCCTACACCAAGGCGCTGATGTCTGCGGTGCCGATCCCGGACCCTGAGCTGGAGCGCAACAAGGTGATCCAGATCCTGGAGGGGGACTTGCCCTCACCGATGAATCCGCCGTCAGGCTGCGTGTTCCGCACCCGCTGCCCGGTGGCTGGCCCCGAGTGTGCCAAGACCCGCCCTGTGCTGGAGGGGAACTTCGATCACGCGGTCTCCTGCCTCAAGGTCGACCCGCTCTGATGGGGATGTGTTGAACCTGTTTGCGGGGCTCCTTGATGGGGCCCCGATTTATTTTTGACGGTAGTGAAGATGCCTCTTGGCGTTATCTTTTTCCGCTGCTACTATCCGCGCAACAAGGGGAGTAACTTCTCGCCGGTTTGTCGTCATTACGGTGCATCCATTGAGATGTACCCGGCAGCCGGGCAGTCGATTAAAATTGGCTGTAAGTGAGACCTTGCCGAGAGGCAAGGTGTATCTGCTCCAAACGCAAACCCACGCCTCTCGGTTGTGGGTTTTGTCGTTTTTGGGAGAAGTGAATATGGGTGAATGGTGGATGTGGACCGGTTTCTTCAGCATAGTGCTGGTCCTGTTATGGATAGACATACGCTTTGTCGGTGGCGGCAAGTCACACAAGGTGTCGCTCAAAGAGGCGGGCATCTGGTCCCTTATCTGGATCAGTGTGGCCCTGCTCTTCAACCTGGCTATCTGGCTTTGGCTCGATCACAGCGCGGGACGTGAGATTGCCAACCAGAAAGGGCTGGAGTTCCTCACCGGCTACCTCATCGAGAAAGCGCTGGCAGTAGACAACGTCTTTGTCTGGCTGATGCTGTTCGGTTACTTTGCCATTCCGGCCGAGCTGCAGCGTCGGGTGCTGCTGTACGGGGTACTGGGTGCCATCGTGATGCGTGCCGGTATGGTGTTTGCGGGCAGCTGGCTCATCGAGCAGTTCCACTGGATCCTCTATCTGTTCGGCGCTTTCCTGCTGCTGACCGGTGCCAAAATGCTGTGGGCGGCCGACAAGGAGCCTGATCTCGCCAACAACCCGCTGCTGGGCTGGATGCGCCGTCGCTTCAAGGTGACCGAGACACTGGAGGGGGAGAACTTCTTCGTCTGGCGTGACGGTGTGCGCTATGCCACCCCGCTGCTGCTCATTCTGGTGCTGGTGGAGGTGAGCGATCTCATCTTCGCGGTGGACAGTATCCCGGCCATCTTCGCGGTGACTACGGATCCCTTCATCGTGCTGACCTCCAACATCTTCGCCATCATGGGTCTGCGAGCCATGTACTTCCTGCTGGCCGGTGTGGCTGATCGCTTCGCCCTGCTCAAATACGGTTTGGCGCTGATCCTGATGTTTATCGGGGTCAAGATGCTGCTGCTGGATATCTTCAAGATCCCGACCGGCATAGCGCTGGGCGTAGTCGCGTTGATCCTGCTGGCATCCATGGGGCTGAGTCTGTTTGTGACCCGTAAAAAGGCCGCTTAAACGCAACATCATTTAATACCAAACAACAAGGGCTCCCGCGGGAGCCCTTTTTATATCGTGTTATCAGCGTTTGATCTTCTTGGGGTTGGTGTAGCCCCAGATGGTGTACATGTCCGCCAACAGGGCGCCGTTGTACTCCTCCAGATCCGCCTGTTTCACTTCGGCTTCACCCTGACGGCCAAACAGCACCACCTCGTCACCGGGTTTGACCCCTTTCAGATCCGTCACGTCCACCATGATGGTGTTCATGGAGGTCTTGCCGACAACCGGCACCTTCTGACCCTGGATCAGCACATAGGCTTTGTTGCTGAGGGCACGGCGATAGCCATCGGAGTAGCCCAGCGGCAGGTTGGCGAGCCAGGAGTCACGCTTGAGAGTAAAGGTGCGGTCATAACCGACGGTGTTACCCGCGGCATAGTGGTTGACCGAGGCGACCTGGGTCTTGAACGCCATCACCCGCTTGTACTCGGTGTAGGAGGGGATGGAGTCACCGTAGAGCAGGCCGCCCGGGCGCACCATGTCGAAGTAGGCGTCCGGCACTTCCAGGGTGGCGAAGGAGTTAGCTGCGTGGATGGTGATCTTGCTGCGATCCAGCTTGCCCGCTTCCAGCAGCCACTGTGAGTCAAGCTTGAACTGGGCCAGCCCCATCTTGACGTCCTCTTTCTCCTCCACCGGGAAGTGGGTCATGATGCCGACCGGGGTGATCCCCTTGAGCTTGAGCATGGCCAGCGCATCCTGCTTGGAGTCGGCCAGACGCAGATCGATGCCGTTGCGGCTCATGCCGGCGGAGTTGAGCGCGATGTGCACCGGGATATTGGTGTGGTGGCGCTGGGCGATATCGGCGATGCCCTGGGCACTCACCAGACTGCCGATGAGCTCTTCCATCTGGTAGGGCAGGGCCTGCTCTACTTCGGCCGGGGTGGCGGCACGTACCCGCATCAGACGGCCGGTAAAGCCCTTCTCGCGGGCGACGCGCGCCTCTTCGTTGCTGGCGATGCCGATGCAGGGGATATTGGCCTTGACCACGGAGGGGACCAGCAGGTCGATGCCATGACCGTAAGCGTCGGCCTTCATGATGGCGCAGAGCTGCGGGCCCTTGTCGCCGAGGCGATCCTTGAGGGTCTGGATATTGTGTTCAAAGGCGCCCAGATCCACTTCCAACCAGGCGTTGCTGGCGGTTTGCTCCTGGCCGTTGCGATGATCCGTCGCAAGGGGCAGGTAGGGCGCCGCAACGGCTTGGCCCGCGAGCAGGCCGAAGATCAGGGTAGCCAGCAGAGTTTTCTTGTGCATGGTGATTCCTTTTTGTTATTCGCGTTGGATAGTTTGGACGGGGTCGGCCACATTGGTGGTGGTTTAACCACAACTTGTTGTTATTATTATGATCTTTGTCACTCTCAACAGGCGCTGACTGGTTGGGAGTCTACCGCAACACGGGTTCGGCCGACACTCGTCAGGGGAAGAAAATGGTCAATCTGGAGTTACGTTTGCCACCACCGCTGATCTTCCTGTTCTGTGCGGGAGGCATGTGGTGGTTGAGAGGGGAGCACCAGCCCGGCATCTGGGCAATGGCGCTGATGGCTATGCTGGTCGTGGCGGGGGGCATCATGGGCTTTGGTGCCCTGCAACGGTTTCGCCACCATCAGACCACTGTCAGCCCCACCAGGCCTCAGCAGACCAGTCGTCTGGTGACCTGTGGCGTCTATCGTGTCAGTCGCAATCCCATGTATCTGGGGCTGCTCTGCTGGCTGGCTGCCTGGGGCTGTTATCTCGGTGGAAGTTGGGTCTGGGTTGGGCCAATCGTGCTGGTGGCCTGGCTGACTCGCTTTCAGATCATGCCGGAGGAGCTGCTGCTGCGTGCCCGTTTCGGCGATGAGTATGTGGCGTATTGCCAGCGTGTTCGCCGTTGGTGCTGATTGGCAGTGATCTGCGTGAGCTTAGGGATAAGTCGGGCCAGCCGTGCTGGATAAAGAGAACCCCGGGCTGGCCCGGGGTTCTTGAGGGCGGCAGGTTAGAAAAAATCGCCTTTCTCGTCCTTGGTGGGTTCGAGGCTCCAGCCGGTGGCATCGCTGCTGCTGGCGATCTGCCCCTTCTCTTTCCACAGCTTGATCTTGAGGCGCAGGTTGTTGGCCGAGTCGGCGTTCTTCACCGCCTCTTCTTCCTCAATTACCCCTTCCACCACCAGATCGAACAGGGCGCTGTCGAAGGTGACCATGCCGAGGGCCTTGGATTTTTCCATCACCTCTTTGAGGCCGCCAAATTCGCCGCGCTTGATCATGTCACGGATGGTGTGGGTGCCGAGCATGATCTCCACCGCGGCCCGGCGGCCACCATCGGTGGTTTTCACCAGCCGCTGGGAGACAAAGGCCTTGAGGTTGTTGCCCAGATCGTTGAGCAGTTGTGGACGGCGTTCCTCGGGGAAGAAGTTGATGATGCGATCCAGCGCCTGGTTGGCGTTGTTGGCGTGCAGGGTGGAGATGGCAAGGTGGCCGGTTTCGGAGAAGGCCAGCGCATGTTCCATGGTCTCGCGATCGCGGATCTCGCCGATAAGAATGACGTCCGGCGCCTGACGCAGGGTGTTTTTCAGGGCTGCGTGGAAGCTGCGGGTATCCACGCCAACCTCCCGCTGGTTGATGATGCTCTTGCGGTGACGATGAACGAACTCCACCGGATCCTCGATGGTGATGATGTGGCCGCCGCTGTTGCGGTTGCGATGGTCGATAAGGGCCGCCAGCGAAGTGGATTTGCCCGAACCGGTACCGCCGACAAACAGCACCAGGCCACGTTTCTCCATGATGGTGTCGAGTAGCACAGGCGGGAGTTTGAGATCTTCAAAACGGGGGATTTCGGTCTTGATGTTGCGGGCCACCAGGGAGATTTCGTTGCGCTGCTTGAAGATGTTGACCCGAAAGCGGCCGATCTGGGGCAGTGAGATGGCGAGGTTCATCTCCAGCTCCTTGTCAAACTGCAGTTTCTGCTCGCCATCCATGATCTCGGCGGCGATCCGCGCCACTTCACCCGGCTCCAGCGGTGTTTCGTTGAGGGGGCGCAGGCCGCCGTTAAACTTGGCGCAGGGGGGGGCGCCGGTCGACAGATAGAGGTCTGAGCCATCCTGCTTGGCCAGGATCTGTAACATGTCTCGCAATTCCATTTTTTTGCCTCGTCGATCAATGAGATGCCATGAGCGGGATGATATTGAGTGTACAGCCTTAGGCGCCGGTCAGTTTCTCGCGAAAGACAAAAAAGACCGCACCGAGAATGCAGAGCCCTGCCCAGAGATAGTCCCATTTCAGATCTTCCTTGAGATAGAAGATAGAGAAGGGGACGAATACGGTGAGGGTGATCACTTCTTGCAGGATTTTCAGTTGCCCCACACTCATCACTGTGTGGCCGATGCGGTTGGCGGGCACTTGCAGCAGGTATTCGAACAGGGCGATACCCCAGCTCACCAGGGCGGCAATGATCCAGGGTTTATGGTTCATGCTCTTGAGGTGAGCGTACCAGGCGAAGGTCATAAAGACGTTGCTGCACAGCAGCAGACCGATACTGGCGAAAATCGGGTTCATAGGGTGCTCCTTGAAAATCCGGCGCATTTTATCCCTGAACCACGGGTTTTCATACGTGGTGCGGGAGGGTATTTTTAACCAACAGAATAAGCCGTGCGAGGTATGCGACGGGATGGGCAAGTTACACAGGATTGTGCTGTTACTGTTGTTTGCCGCGGGGTGGGTCAATGCGATGCCGATGCTGACGGTCGCGACCGATGTCTGGCCCCCCTTTCGTATTTTGCAGCCAGATGGACAGCTGCAGGGGATCGATATCGAGATCCTGCACCGGCTGGAGCAGGAGAGCGGCATCCGGCTGCAGGTGAAACGGATGCCCTGGGGCAGGGCGCTCAAGCAGATGCAGACCGGTCAGGTCGATCTGATGATTGGGCTCGCCTATACCGCCGAGCGGGCACAGTTCATCGACTATCTGCAGCCTGCCTACTACCAGTGCTGGCCGGCATTTTATGGTCAGCCGGTCAATGTGGCCCGGATCCACCAATACCGCGATCTGCAGGGGGTGAAGGTGGGCTATGTGCTCAACTCCGCCTACTTTGAGCCCTTCAACTCTGACAATCGCCTCGACAAGCACGGCGTGCCCACCGAAGATCAGCTGCTGCGCATGGTGCAGCGCGGTCACCTGCCGCTGATGATTGGCACCGACTGTCAGGTGGACTATGCCCTGAGTCAGGGAAATGCCAGCCGGATAGGCAAGGCGGACTACCGCCCCGCTACGCCGGTGAACCTCTATCTGGGGATGAGCAAGCACTCACCTCACCAGTCGCTGCGCCAGCCCTTGCTGGTGGCGCTGCAAAATCTGGTGGCCAGCGGCGAGATAAGCGTGATGGCCAAGCGTTACCAGCCTTGACCTTGGGTGGCAACCCACTGTTATCATGTGCTTTTCCTGCTTCCCCCGGCGCTGTGACAGGGTCGGTGATGAAGCCTTGTTATTCGGGGATCATCCTTGTACCTCTCCCTTATTGCCCGCCAGCAGCGCTGGCAGCGGCGCTGGCTCCGTGGCCTGACGCTGCTGACTCTGCTGCTGTTTCTTTTCTCCCTCGTCTGGGGCGAGTTTGTGCTGCTGCCCTGGCAGCCCCTTGGTGATCTCGAACAGCGCATCCTGCTGGAGCTGCGCCTGCCGCGCGCCCTGCTGGCCCTGCTGGCCGGGGCGGCGCTGGCCTGTGGCGGCGCCGTGTTGCAGGTGATGCTGCATAATCCGGTGGCCGAACCCGGTCTGCTTGGCGTATCGGGCGGGGCCGGCCTTGCCGCCATGGTGGCGATGGCGGTGGCCAAGTCCCTCGGCCTCTATCTGCCCGGCTGGGGGCTGTCGCTGGCGGCCTTTGGCGGTGCACTGCTGGTGACCATGCTGCTCATTCGGCTGGCGCGTCGCGCCCGCTTGGGCCATGCCCGACTGCTGCTGTTTGGCGTCGCCATCGGTATCCTCACCAATGCCGCCATGACCTGGTTGATGTACTTTGCCGACGACGGCTCCTTGCGTGAATTCATGTTCTGGATGATGGGCAGCCTCTCATACGGCAGTCAGCAGTTCGGCTGGTGGTGGCTGGTGCTGCCGCTCACTCTGGGCTGGCTCTGCTGGCAGGGCAAGGCGCTGCAACAGTTGCTGCTGGGGGAGACCCAGGCCCGGCTGATGGGGATGGATGTCGACAAGATGCGGGTACGGCTGGTGCTGGCGGTCTGTCTGCTAACTGGTGTTGCGGTGTCGTTATGTGGTGTCATCGGCTTTGTCGGGCTGGTAGTGCCCCATCTGCTGCGGCTCTGTGGCGGCAGCGATCAGCGCTTCCTGCTGCTCGCCTCGGCGCTCGGTGGCGGGGCTCTGCTACTGGCGGCCGATCTGGTTGCTCGCTCTGCCTTGAATGCCGGCGAGCTGCCCATCGGCGTCATCACCGCCTCGGTTGGTGCGCCGCTCTTTATCTATCTGCTGCTGAGACAAGATGCCCATGCCACCTCGTGATGAACTGCGCCCAAGCCTTCCCCTGCTGGTCGCGCAGGGGCTCACCGTCGCCCACCGGCTCGCCCCCCTCGATATCGTCTGGCAGGACGGTCAGCTGGTGGCTTTGCTCGGCCCCAACGGCAGCGGCAAATCGACCCTGCTTGGCGCCTTGGCCGGCATCTTGCCGGCTGGCGGGAGTGTGCAGATCGGTGGCGAGCCGGTCGCAGAGCTGAGTTGGCAAGAGCTGGCACAGCGGCGCGCCATGTTGCCCCAGCGCCAGCCCCAGCTGTTTCATATTCCGGTGTTTCAGGTGCTGAGCCTCGGGCTCGATGAGGCGGTTGCGCCCGCCAGACAGAACGAGGCGATCGGAGCTCTGTGTGAGGCGCTGGAGCTGGATGGCTTGCTGGCTCGGGATTTCAGCCGGTTGTCGGGCGGCGAGCAGCAGCGGGTGCTGATTGCCCGCACCCTGCTGCAGGTGTGGCCGAGCCTCAATCCGGCAGGCAAGGTGCTGCTGCTGGACGAGCCGCTGGCAGGGCTCGACCTGCATCATCAGCTGGCGCTATTGCGGTTGCTGAAAACCCTCGCCGCTCAGGGTTTACTCGTGGTTCTCGCCATCCACGATATCAATCTGGCCATCGACTGGGCCGACCGCATTCTCTGCCTGCAACAGGGGGCTGTGGTGCGGGAAGGGGGCGTAGAGCTGGTGGATGAGGCACTGCTGGCGCAGGTGTTCCAGATCCGTACCGACCGCATCGAAGCGGGCGGCCGGGTCTGGTTTATGCCGACCCTCTAACAAGAGTTGGCAACCACTCACAGGTAAAGCAAAGGGCCGGATATCACGGATATCCGGCCCTCTCTGTATCTCGGGTTAGCGCGCCAGCTTGCTCAGGCGCACCAGCGCGGCTTCGGCCAGCATCGCCAGCAGGTTTCGGTGTCGCTCCACGCAAGATAGACAGGCATCGGTGATGCTCTGGCCGAAGGGTGATGTCGCAGTCGTTACCGCAGATTTGCTTTGTTCAACCGCACCTGCGCCGCCTCTTCCAGCATCGCCAGCAGGGTTTCGGTGTCGCTCCATGACAGGCAGGCATCGGTGATGCTCTGGCCGAAGGTGGTGGCACAGCCATTCTCTACATCTTGGCGCCCCTCCACCAAGAAGCTCTCGGCCATGATGCCAGCGATACCGGTGCGGCCACGGCGCAGCTGATCGCAGATATCTTGCGCCACCAGCAGCTGACGACGGTGATCCTTCATGCTGTTGCCGTGGCTGAAATCGACTACCAGACGCTCCGGCAGGCCCACATCGGCCAGCGCCTCACACGCTTCATCGACACTGGCGGTGTCGTAGTTGGGGCGGTGGCCACCACGCAGGATCACATGACCAAAGGGGTTACCTGCGGTGCGGTAGATGGTCATCTTGCCGTCCTTGTCCGGCGAATAGAAGATGTGGCTGTGACGGGCGGCGCGCACCGCATCGATGGCAATGCGGGTGTTGCCGTCGGTGCCGTTCTTGAAGCCGACCGGGCAGGAGAGGGCTGAGGCCATCTCGCGGTGTACCTGGGATTCGGTGGTACGTGCGCCGATGGCGCCCCAGGTGATGAGGTCGGCAATATACTGGCCGGTCACCATATCGAGGAATTCGGTGGCGGTGGGCATGCCGATCTCGTTGATGTCGACCAGCAGTTTGCGCGCCAGTTTCAGCCCTTCGTTGACATCGAAGCTGCCATCGAGGCGCGGATCGTTGATCAGTCCCTTCCAGCCGACGATGGTGCGCGGCTTCTCGAAGTAGGTGCGCATCACGATGCAGAGGCTCTCTTTATACTGCTCGCGCAGGGCGTTGAGGCGCTGGGCATACTCGCGAGCAGCAGCGGGATCATGGATAGAGCAGGGGCCGACAATGACCAGCAGGCGCTGATCTTCTCCGGCCAGAATGGCTTCCACTTCGCGACGGGCATCCAGCAGATTCTGGGCAATGGTATCGGTGATCGGAAACGCGTGTGCAAGCTCGCTCGGAGTGATCAGTGACTCCAGGCGACGGGTGCGCAATTCATCTGTGTGAATGGACATACAACTCAAGTCTCGAGTGGGTGGTGTCAGCCGCAAGGGGCGAAAAAGCAAAGAGATAAAATAAAGCAAAAGTCCCCTGATTGAAACCTTGGGGGGCTCTGATAGGATGTGAGGCCAAAATCGATTCCAAATGAGGTAGATAGCGTGGCAAAGCCAGGGGCAACCGGGGTCACCCGCATCATCAACGCAACCGGTTACAGCATGAAGGGGCTCAAGTCAGCCTGGATTAACGAGGCGGCGTTTCGGCAGGAGCTGATGCTGATCCTGTTGCTGATGCCGCTGGCCTTCTGGCTGGGGGATTCTCTCAACCAGATCCTGCTGCTTATCGTCATCAGCTGGCTGGTGGTGATCGTCGAGATCCTCAACTCCGCCATTGAAGCTGTGGTAGACAGGGTTGGCTCCGAGCATCATGAGCTCTCCGGTCGCGCCAAGGATTTGGGCTCTGCCGCCGTCTTTATCGCGCTGGCCCTCAATGCGCTGGTATGGGGGGCGCTGGTGGGCCGCAACCTGTTGGGGTGGTGGTAAGCCATCACGCTGCTTTGAGGTTCTGCTTCATAAAAAAGCCCGTCATCACGACGGGCTTTTTGCTGCTCAGATAAGGGCTTATCAGTGGAGGATGCGGGCACGGATGGTGCCGTTTATCTCCTTGAGCTTGGCGAGCGCCTTCTCGCTGTGTTCAGTCTCCACGTCGATCACCACGTAACCGATATGGCTGCTGGTCTGCAGGTATTGACCGGCGATGTTGATCCCCTCATCGGCGAAGATCTGGTTGATTTGGTTCATCACGCCCGGCTGGTTGCGGTGAATGTGCAGCAGGCGGCTGGAGCCCTTGTGGCCCGGCAGCGACACTTCCGGGAAGTTGACGGCGGAGAGGGTGGAGCCGTTGTCGGAGTATTTGACCAGCTTGTTGGCCACTTCCAGCCCGATGTTCTCCTGCGCCTCATGGGTGGTGCCACCGATGTGCGGGGTCAGGATGACGTTCTCCAGCCCACGCAGCGGGCTTTGGAACTCCTCGTCATTGGACTTGGGCTCGACCGGGAAGACGTCGATAGCGGCGCCGGCGATATGGCCACTCTTGATGACGTCAGCCAGCGCATCGATATCCACCACGGTACCGCGGGCGGCGTTGATGAAGATGGCGCCCGGTTTCATCATCCGCAGCTGCTCGGCACCGATCATGTTCTTGGTGGAGGCGGTCTCCGGTACGTGCAGGCTGATGACGTCAGACATATTGAGCAGCTCGACCATGCTCGGCACCTGGATGGCGTTACCCAGCGAGAGCTTGTTCTCGATATCGTAGTAATAAACCTTCATGCCGATGCTCTCGGCGATGATGCCAAGCTGGGTACCGATGTGGCCGTAGCCGATGATGCCGAGCTTCTTGCCGCGGGCTTCCACCGAGCGGTTGGCCAGTTTTTCCCACACGCCGCGATGACACTTGGCGTTTTTCTCGGGGATGCCGCGCAGCAGCAGCAGGATCTCGCCCAGCACCAGCTCGGCGACCGAACGGGTGTTGGAGAAGGGGGCGTTGAAGACCGGAATACCACGGATCTGGGCCGCTTCCAGCTCGACCTGGTTGGTACCGATGCAGAAGCAGCCAATGGCGACCAGCTTGTTGGCGGCGTCGAGGACTTTCTCGGTGATCTGGGTGCGGGAGCGCAGCCCGATGAAATGGACGTCGCGGATCTGCTCGATCAGCTCCTCTTCGGAGAGCGAGGTCTTGAGATACTCCACACTGGTATAACCTGCGGCACGAAAGGTCTCTACGGTGTTGGGGTGAACCCCCTCCAGCAGCAGTACCTTGATTTTATCCTTGTCCAATGAAAACTTGGCAGTCATGACGATCCCTCTGTATGTGCAAACGTAAGTGCAGATTTGGTGTGCGAAGAAAACCGTAAAGTAGCAAAAACGTTTGGGAGAGGGAATATTTGTGACGAAAGTCAAATTCTTTGAAGTTATCAACGAATGTTGTAAACATCCGTATGCAACTTGTTGAGGGATAAATAAAAACGGCGCCATCAGGCGCCGTCATTTATTCACAATGCAATGTTTGGGTCAGAATCCATCCCGGGGCTCAATCAACGCCGCTGCTGCGTCAGAGGTGGCAGAGTGGCGCTGGCGTGCGAGGGAGAATGCCGCTGCACTGTGCTGCCGCTGTTGGGATTACTGGGTAATCACGCCGTCCGGTGTACCGATCAGGACAACATCGGCGCCGCGGGCGGCGAACAGGCCGTTGGTGACCACACCAACAATGGCGTTCAGTCGCACTTCCAGCGCCTTGGCGTCGGTAATGGCCATATCCTTCACATCCAGGATGTGGTTGCCGTTGTCGGTGACCACCCCTTCACGCCACACCGGGTTGCCACCCAGTTTGCGAATTTCGCGGGCCACGTATTCGCGGGCCATCGGGATCACTTCCACCGGCAGCGGGAACTGGCCCAGCACGTCGACGGTTTTGGTGTTGTCGATGATGCAGATGAACTTGTCTGCGACGGCGGCAACGATTTTCTCGCGGGTCAGGGCTGCGCCACCGCCCTTGATCATGTCGCGGGTTGCGTTGATCTCGTCGGCGCCATCCACATAGACGGAGAGGGCGTCGATCTCGTTGAGATCATATACGGTGATGCCGAAGCCCTTGAGGCGTTCGGTAGAGGCCACGGAGCTGGATACCGCCCCCTTGATCTCGCCCTTCATGGTCGCCAGCGCGTCGATAAAGTGGTTGACGGTAGAGCCGGTGCCCACCCCGATGATGGTGCCGGGAACCACATACTTGAGCGCAGCCCAACCGGCCGCCTTCTTCATTTCATCTTGAGTCATGATCGTTCCTTAAGAAAAAAGCGGGCGCATTATATCCAACCCGGTACCCCGTCGCGACCTTGTTGCTCACGTTCCGGGGCAAAAAGAGTGACTTTGTAAATCGTTTGCCTGTTTATTCTGCGTTTGCGCGCACAAAGCAGGTGCTGCCTGCCAAAAACAGCTTATTCAAAGCGCCAGCAGTGGCTCGGGGTGATGATCTGGGGCAGCGGCACATCCCACTCCTCTTGCGGGACCGCATCCACCTGCTGGCAGTCGTGGGCAATGCCGAGCGGCTTGGGGCCCAGCTTGTGCTCATGCCAGATGGCGAGAGTGCGATCGTAGTAGCCGCCGCCCATGCCAAGGCGATTGCCCTGGGCATCGAAGGCAACCAGCGGGGTGCAGATAAGATCGAGGGTGCTGTGGGGCACCACCTGCAGGATATCCAGCTCCGGCTCTTCGATGCCGTAGCGGTTGCGCACCATGGGACTGGTGGCGGTATAGCGCAAGAAGAGCAGGTGACCCGGGGTAAAGGGGTGGAGCACCGGCAGGTAGACCTCTTTGTGCTGGGCCCACAGCCAATGGATGGTGGGCAAGGGGTTGATCTCCCCGTCATTGGCCAGATAGAGGGCAATGCGTTTGGCGGCGAGGATCTCGGGGTGTTGCTTGAACTGGGCCAGTAGCTGTTGGGCCGCCGCTTGCTGCTCGGCCGGACTCAGATTTTTGCGGCGTTGACGAACCAGTTGGCGCAGGGATTGACGTTCGGGTTGGGACTCATGCATGGGGAACCTCTGGTATAGCTGCGCATCGATGGCTTGAACGCGCTCTACCTTAGCACATTCACTCTTGACGTTAAGGGGGGCAGGGGAACTCCCGCCTCGGATGGCTGATGCCCGGGACGGTAGGATAAATGCTGGCGGATCCGACAGTGAGTCAACAAGGGCCAGGGTGTGGCCCCTGTTGACGGCATGTCGGCGCGTCAGCGTCTGGTCTGTTACTTGTCAGCTTTGCCGCGCATCTGGTGCTTCACAAACACTGCAATGAGTGCCGCTACCGCGAGCGCTAATCCTGTGTAGAAACGCATGGACGTTATCCTGTTACTTGTCAGCCTTGCCGCGCATCTGGTGCTTCACGAACACGGCAATCAGTGCCGCTACAGCCAGCGCCATCGGGTAAAAACTCATGCTCACTACCGCCAACGGCGACAGGGCGAAGATGGATCCCAGCAGCAGCGCCTGTGCGCCCCAGGGGATCAGACCCTGTACCACGCAGGAGAAGATATCGAGCATGGAGGCGGCGCGGCGCGGGGTGACGCCGTGGTGTTCGGCCAGATCCCGGGCCACCTTGCTGGCGACGATAATAGCCACCGTGTTGTTGGCGGTGCAGAGGTTGGTGAGGCTCACCACCCCGGCGATGCCGAGCTCGGCGGCTTTCTCGTTCTGTTCACCATTGTGCTCGCGAGTGAAACGGGCAATCAGGGCGCTGATGCGCTCGCTGATCCATGCCAGTCCACCCTGACGCTCCATCAGGGCGCCGAGACCGCCGATCAGCATGGAGAGCAGGAAGATCTCCTGCATGCCGGTAAAGCCCTGATAGATATCCTTGCTGAACTGACCGATGGCGTAGCCGTTGATCATGCCCACCGCTCCGGCGGCCAGAATACCGATCCCCAGCACCACGAACACATTCACCCCGGCGAGCGCCAGCCCCAGGATCAGCAGATAAGGCATCACCTTGAACAGCTCGATGGCGCTGCCGCTGGCTGGGGATTCACCCACTGAGCCCAGGGTCAGATAGAGCAGGATCACCGTGATGGCGGCAGGGGCGGCAATCTTGAAGTTCTCGCGGAACTTGTCCTTCATCTCGCAACCCTGACTGCGGGTGGCCGCGATGGTGGTGTCGGAGATGATGGAGAGGTTATCGCCAAACATGGCGCCGGAGAGAATGGTGCCTGCCATCAGCACCGGTTCGATGCCGGCCGCCTGCGCCACGCCCAGCGCGACCGGCGCCACGGCACCTATGGTGCCCATGGAGGTACCCATAGCGGTAGCAATAAAGGCAGAGATGAGGAACAGCCCGGGCAACAGCGCCCAGCCGGGGATGAGCGACAGACCCAGCGCCACGGTGGCATCAACCCCGCCGGTGGCCTTGGCCACGCTGGCAAAGGCGCCCGCCAGCAGATAGATAAGGCACATCGCCATGATATTGCTGTGGCCGACCCCCTTGAAGAAGGTCTCCAGATTGCTGTTGAAGCTCTCTTTGCCAAGCAGCAGGGCGAGCATCACCGCAGGCAGGGCTGCAACCGGCGCGGGCAGCTGATAGAAGGCGAATTCGACCCCTTGCAGGGTCAGCCAGGTACCGGTACCGATAAAGAGTGCGAGAAAAACCAGAAGTGGCAGCAAGGCCCTGGCACTGGGTTGGATCTGGATCATGTGTTCCTCTGAAATTGAACAATGACCTCCTGTCATGAACTGCTTTGTGCCTTTATCGGAAGGGATAGGGGGAAAGCAGGGCGGGCATCCTGCCGCATCGGGGGGCCCACAGTAGTGAGTCAACCCCGCAAGGTCAAGATAGACGTCCAGATGGATAGGTGTTTTTGTTTGGTGATTTTGTATGTGTGATTAAATCCGTCAAATATTCTGATTTATCCAATATTTCCGTTTATATGTCGAGGTGATGTGGTGGCGCAGAGTGAGCTTTTCAAAGCGGGCGCGGGCTGGTAAAACGGTCTCTTTCCATAATAAAGAGATGAGAGGGTGGAGATGGACAATCCGATCCGTGTGGCCGTGATGGGCTGTAATGGTCGTATGGGCAAGGTGCTGCTGGAGGCCATCACCAACACCGATGGCGTGGTGGTCGGGGCTGCGCTGGAGCGGCCGGGCTCGGCGGTGATCGGTCTCGATGCCGGTGAGCTGGGCGGGCTGGGCCATCTGGGCGTGGCCATCAGCGACAGTCTGGACAAGGTGCGCGATGAGTTTGACCTCATCATCGACTTCACCCGTCCCGAGGTGACCCTGGCCAATCTGGCCTTTGCGCTGGCCCACCACAAGCAGATGGTGATCGGCACCACCGGTTTTGACGATGCAGGCAAGGCTGCTCTGAAAGAGGCTGGCAAGCAGATTGGTATCGTGTTCGCCTCCAACTACTCGGTCGGAGTCAACCTGGTCTTCAAGCTGCTGGAGCAGGCCGCCAAGGTGATGGGGGATTACACCGACATCGAGATCATCGAGGGCCACCATCGCCACAAGGTGGATGCGCCATCCGGTACTGCGCTCTCCATGGGGGAAGTGGTCGCCAAAACCCTGGGTCGGGATCTCAAGGAGTGCGCCGTCTATGGCCGCGAGGGGATCACTGGCGAGCGGGATCGCAACACTATCGGCTTTGCCACTATTCGCGCTGGCGATCTGGTGGGGGAGCACACCGTCATGTTTGCCGATATCGGCGAGCGGGTGGAGATCAGCCACAAGGCCTCCAGCCGCCTGACTTTCGCCAACGGTGCGGTGCGGGCGGGCAAATGGCTTGGCCAGCAGGGTGCCGGTCTTTATGACATGCAGGACGTGCTCAATCTCAAGTGATGCCTTTGTGAGGCTCGGTTGTGCGACTTGTATCCAGTGAAGAACCCCGGCTTGCCGGGGTTTTTGCTGCCTGCCATTCAGAGTGTGTGGAAAATAAGGCTCTGTCGCAAATTTTTATCTGAATGCCTTATAAATTGCATTATTTCTTTATCCGCCAGATTTTCCCTTTCTGAATGTCATCGCCAGGTAACGGATTTGAGCATCTTTATGGCTGATGCAGCCATTTGTTTACACATCGCGAAAGAGACTAAAAATTCAAACACAGAAAAACGGTTTCTATTTTTCTAGTTCAATCTTTTCATCTAAAAACCATCAAATTTATCATTAATGATTTTTGTTTTTAAAATAAATGCATTGTTTTAACTGGTGTTTTTGTTTGTTTTTGTCGCTATCGCGGGCTTGGTGGCATCTTTTGGTGATGGTTTTTTCTTTTCTTTCTCGAGAGGGGGTTGCAAAGCAATGGAGTGCATAGATAATGGGTAATATTGCTTGTTTATTGAATTTAGATGCATTTCATCTGAGAAAAGACGTTGAAATGCCACTTTTTTTAAGTAGAATGCGCCCAATTTGCCAGAAATCTGCCGGGTTCGAGTCCTGTCCAAGACCGGAATCGAGCCCGCAACACCCAGGTAAATTGCTGAATTTAAAGCTAAATAACTGGAGGTTGTCTTGAATCACACTGCATTGCTAGTGCTGGAAGATGGAACTGTGTTCAAAGGCGTATCGATAGGCGCCGAGGGATGTTCCGTTGGTGAAGTGGTTTTCAATACGTCGATGACGGGCTATCAGGAAATCCTCACCGATCCCTCTTATTCCCGTCAGATCGTCACCCTCACTTACCCCCATATAGGCAACACCGGCACCAACAGCGAAGATGAAGAGTCCAGTCAGATCCATGCTCAGGGATTGATCATCCGGGACCTTCCGGTACTTGCCTCCAATTTCCGCAATCAGCAATCCCTCTCCGAATACCTCAAGTCTCACAACATCGTTGGCATCGCCGACATCGACACCCGTAAACTGACCCGCATCCTGCGCGAGAAAGGCGCTCAGGCTGGCTGCATTCTGGCCGGGAAACAGGTCGATGAAGCCTATGCCCTCGAACAGGCTCGCGCCTTCCCCGGTCTGAAGGGGATGGATCTGGCCAAAGAGGTGACGGTTGGTGAGGCGTACAACTGGACCGAAGGGAGCTGGCAGCTTGGCAAGGGGCATGTCACCCCGGATGCCGACCAGCTGAAATACCACGTGGTAGCCTATGACTTTGGCGTCAAGCGCAACATCCTGCGGATGCTGGTTGACCGTGGCTGCCGCCTGACCGTTGTACCGGCCAAGACCCCGGCCGCCGAGGTACTGGCGATGAACCCGGATGGCATCTTCCTCTCCAACGGCCCCGGCGACCCCGAGCCGTGCGACTACGCCATCGAGGCCATCAAGGCTTTCCTTAATACCAACACGCCGGTATTCGGCATCTGTCTGGGTCACCAGCTGCTGGGTCTGGCCTCCGGTGCCAAGACCGTCAAGATGAAGTTTGGCCACCACGGTGCCAACCATCCGGTGAAGAGTCTCGATGACAACACAGTGATGATCACCGCCCAGAACCACGGCTTTGCGGTAGATGAGAACAGCCTGCCGGATTGCCTGCGCGCCACCCATGTCTCCCTGTTCGATGGTTCCCTGCAAGGCATCCATCGCACCGACCGTCCGGCCTTCAGCTTCCAGGGGCACCCCGAAGCGAGCCCGGGCCCGCACGATTGTGCCGGTCTCTTTGACCACTTTATTGAATTGATTAAGCAGTATCGCGCCTAAGGAAAAGAGGAAAGAGTTTCATGCCAAAACGTAATGACCTTCAGAGCATCCTGATCCTCGGCGCCGGCCCCATCGTCATCGGCCAGGCCTGCGAATTTGACTACTCCGGCGCCCAGGCGTGCAAAGCCCTTCGCGAGGAGGGCTACCGCGTCATTCTGGTCAACTCCAACCCGGCCACCATCATGACCGACCCGGAGATGGCGGACGCCACCTACATCGAGCCCATCACCTGGGAAGTGGTGCGCGAAATCATCAAGAAAGAGCGCCCGGACGCCATCCTGCCCACCATGGGTGGCCAGACTGCACTCAACTGCGCATTGGCGCTGGAGAAACACGGCGTGCTGGCCGAGTTCGGTGTCGAGATGATCGGTGCCACCGCCGACGCCATCGACAAGGCCGAAGATCGCTCCCGCTTTGACAAGGCGATGCGCAGCATTGGCCTCGAGTGCCCGCGTGCCGGCATCGCCCACAATATGGAAGAGGCGTGGGGCGTGCAGCAGATGGTCGGCTTCCCCTGCATCATCCGTCCCTCCTTTACCATGGGTGGCTCGGGTGGCGGCATCGCCTACAACACCGAAGAGTTCGTCGAGATCTGCGAGCGCGGTCTGGATCTCTCCCCGACCAAAGAACTGCTCATCGACGAGTCGCTGATCGGCTGGAAAGAGTACGAGATGGAAGTGGTGCGGGATCGCAACGACAACTGCATCATCGTCTGCGCCATCGAAAACTTCGACCCCATGGGTATCCACACCGGTGACTCCATCACGGTCGCGCCAGCCCAGACGCTGACCGACAAGGAGTACCAGCTGATGCGCAACGCCTCCATGGCGGTGCTGCGCGAGATCGGCGTCGAGACCGGCGGCTCCAACGTCCAGTTCGGTATCAACCCGAAAGATGGTCGCATGGTCATCATCGAGATGAACCCGCGGGTGTCGCGCTCCTCCGCGCTGGCCTCCAAGGCGACCGGTTTCCCCATCGCCAAGATCGCTGCCAAGCTCGCCATCGGTTACACCCTCGACGAGCTGATGAACGACATCACCGGCGGTCGCACTCCGGCCTCCTTCGAGCCGGCCATCGACTACGTGGTCACCAAGGTACCGCGCTTCAACTTTGAAAAATTCGCCGGTGCCAACGACCGTCTGACGACCCAGATGAAGTCGGTCGGTGAAGTGATGGCCATCGGCCGCAACTTCCAGGAGTCCCTGCACAAGGCGCTGCGCAGCCTCGAAACTGGCAAAACCGGCTTCGACCCCATGGTTGACCTCAATGCCCCGGACTCCCTGACCCGCATCCGTCACGAGCTGCAGGACGCCGGTAGCGACCGTATCTTCTATATCGCCGATGCGTTCCGCGCCGGTCTCTCCATGGACGGCATCTTCAAGCTGACCAAGATTGACCCCTGGTTCCTGGTACAGATTGAAGATCTGGTGAAGCTGGAAGAAGAGGTGAAAGAGCGCGGCATGGCCGGTCTCGATGCCGACTTCCTGCGTGCCCTGAAGCGCAAAGGCTTTGCCGATGCCCGTCTGGCCAAGATCCTCGGTGTGGCCGAAGGGGAAGTGCGCAAACTGCGTGCCCGCCACAACATCTTCCCGGTCTACAAGCGGGTCGATACCTGCGCCGCCGAGTTCGCCACCAACACCGCCTACATGTACTCCAGCTATGACGAGGAGTGCGAAGCGGCCCCGAGCAACCGCGACAAGATCATGATCATCGGCGGCGGCCCGAACCGTATCGGTCAGGGTATCGAGTTCGACTACTGCTGCGTGCACGCGGCGCTGGCCCTGCGCGAAGATGGTTACGAGACCATCATGGTCAACTGCAACCCGGAGACCGTCTCCACCGATTACGACACCTCGGATCGTCTCTACTTCGAGCCGGTGACCCTGGAAGATGTGCTGGAAATCGTGCGCATCGAAAAACCCAAGGGCGTCATCGTTCAGTACGGTGGCCAGACCCCACTGAAACTGGCCCGTGCACTGGAAGCCAACGGCGTGCCGATCATCGGTACCAGCCCGGATGCCATCGACCGCGCCGAAGACCGCGAGCGCTTCCAGTCTGCTGTCGAGCGCCTCGGCCTCAAGCAGCCGGAAAACGGCACCGTCACCGCGCTGGAGCAGGCCGTGCTGCTGGCCGAGCGTATCACCTACCCGCTGGTGGTTCGCCCCTCCTACGTGCTGGGTGGCCGCGCGATGGAAATCGTCTATGACGAGCAGGATCTGCGTCGCTACTTCGCCGAGGCGGTGAGCGTCTCCAACGAATCGCCGGTACTGCTGGACCGCTTCCTGGACGATGCCACCGAGCTGGACGTGGATGCCATCTGCGACGGCACCGATGTAGTCATCGGCGGCATCATGGAGCACATCGAGCAGGCCGGTATCCACTCCGGTGACTCAGGTTGCTCCCTGCCTCCCTATACCTTGTCCAAGAAAATTCAGGACGAGATCCGCGAACAGGTGCGCAAGCTGGCGCTGGAGCTCGGCGTTATCGGCCTGATGAACGTGCAGTTCGCGGTCAAGGGCGATGATATCTACCTCATCGAAGTGAACCCGCGCGCCGCCCGTACCGTGCCGTTCGTCTCCAAGGCGACAGGTGCGCCGCTGGCCAAGATTGCCGCCCGCGTGATGGCCGGTCAGTCGCTGCAAGAACAGGGCTTCACCAAAGAGATCATCCCGCCCTACTACTCGGTGAAAGAGGTGGTGCTGCCGTTCGCCAAGTTCCCGGGGGTTGACCCGCTGCTGGGGCCGGAGATGCGCTCCACCGGTGAGGTGATGGGGGTGGGCAGCAGCTTTGCCGAGGCGTATGCCAAGGCGCAGCTGGGGGCCAGCAACGCGGTACCGAAAGAGGGTCGCGCCCTGTTGTCAGTGCGTCACAGCGACAAGGCGCAGGTGGTCGACTTGGCTGCTAAGCTGCTGGAGCTGGGCTACGAGCTGGATGCCACTCACGGCACCGCGGTCGCACTGGGTGAAGCGAGCATCAACCCGCGCCTGGTCAACAAGGTGCATGAAGGTCGCCCGCACATTCTCGACCGCATCAAGAATGGCGAGTACACCTACATCGTCAACACCGCCGAAGGGCGGGTGGCGATCCAGGACTCCAAGCAGCTGCGCCGCGCTGCCCTGCAGAACAAGGTGGCGTATACCACCACCATGAACGAGGCGTTCGCCACCTGCATGGCCATCAGTGTGGATGCCACCGCCAATGTCAACTCGGTGCAAGAGCTGCACGAGCGCGTCAATAACCGCTGATCCATCCGCGTGCGAGCCACATTCGCCACACATCAGTAACAAGCCCCCCGCCAGCGATGGCGGGGGGCTTTTTCATGGCTATGTCCCAATTACGTGTTGCATGGGGTGCCCCAGCGCCTCATGCAAACATGCTTTGATATTCACGCCCCTCCCGTAACGCTCCAGC